>CAZAIZ010000041.1:0-9495 GCA_964485275.1 uncultured Pedosphaera sp. | reverse complement strand
CTTTATACCTTTGAGCCACGGGAATCCGGCGTCCCACTCCAAAGGCCTTGCTGGTCACCTTGAGCCCCGGGGCTGCCTGACGGCGTTTATATTCATTCAAATCAATAAGACGCGCCATGCGTTGCACGATCTGCTCATCAAAGCCGGCCTCAACAATTTGGTTTATGGATTCATTCTCCACGACATACCTTTCCAGAATAGCATCCAGCACTTCATAAGCAGGCAGGGAATCCTCATCCTTTTGATCAGGCCGCAACTCTGCTGAAGGCGGCTTTTCGATGGTCGCATGCGGGATCACTTCACCTTCGCGGTTCATCCAACGGGCCAGATCGTACACCATGGTCTTGGGCACATCACTAATCACCGCCAAGCCTCCGCACATGTCGCCATACAAGGTGCAGTAACCAACGGCCAATTCACTTTTATTACCCGTGGTAAGAACCAGGGATCCAAATTTGTTCGAGGCAGCCATCAGGATCAACCCCCGAAGCCGTGCCTGCATATTTTCCTCGGTTACATCCTCGGGACGACCTTTAAAAACCGGTTCCAAACTACCTTTCATCAACTCAAAGCCATCACCAATTGGGATGACATCGTACTGGATGCCCAGATTATCGGCGAGGGCCTTTGAATCATCCAGACTACCCGGTGAAGAATATTGTGAAGGCATGGAAATGCCTCTCACATTTTCAGCTCCCAATGCCTTGACGGCAATGGCCGCGGTCACTGCCGAATCAATCCCGCCTGAAAGCCCGATCACCGCACCCTTGAACCCACATTTACCCAGATAATCATGCACCCCAATCACCAATGCATCGTGCAACAACTCCATGTCATCGAACTGGGCCAGCAAGGAACCCGACTCCGAATCCAGGTCGACAACCATTAATTCCTCAACGAAATGCCCCCCAGAACCAAGGACATCGCCTGCTTTACCAAGCACCAGGCTGCCACCATCAAACACCAACTCGTCATTCCCGCCCACCGCATTGCAATAGACCACTGGCCGGTTAATTTTTATGGCAAGGTTCGCAAGCATTTCACGGCGCATACGTTCCTTGCCCAAACTCCATGGCGAGGCCGATACGTTGATAATGATCTGCGCACCCTGCTCCACCAGAGACTCAACCGGATTGGTTTCATACCGGCGATCCTTACAGAACGCGTCATCGTTCCAGACATCCTCACATATCGTCAGGCCTAAAGAATGTCCGTTGTATTCCACCGGCACATTTTCAATGGCCGGCTCGAAATACCGGTCTTCATCAAAGACATCGTAGGTCGGGAGCAGACTTTTGGCCCGTGAGGCCACAACCTCACCCTCCAGCAATAGTGAGACCGCGTTACTCGCAGGGCGACCCGTTTGCCTTTCATTCCGGGCCACGTGCCCCACAATCAGTCCCACCTTCCCAATGTCTTCAGTCAACTCTGCCAAAGCCGCAAGACTCCCCTCAATAAAACCACTCTTAAGCAAAAGATCACGCGGGGGATAACCGGTAATAGCCAGTTCGGGTGCCACCACCAATTCCGCCCCCGATTTGACCGCCGACTGATAAGCATTCTTTAGCAGATTAAGGTTTCCCTCAAAATCACCCACCGTGGTGTTGATTTGTGCCAGCGCAATTTTCATCGACGATTGGGGAAGTAAGTTTTGGGTAAAGTCCCTTTTTCAGTCATGACCATTGACCCGGACACCACTCCTTTTCGCCTGAACCAACCTTGAGGAACCTCCAGTGCATACTGGATATTTTGACTGATTGAAAAAACGCTATTGGTATTGAAAGGCTGCATGTCATGAATCTCCACAATCCTTCCAGAAGGATCCAGATAGGCAATGGACAAGGGTACGGTCACATTATTCATCCAATACCCACGGCCCTTCACGGTTTTATGGACAAAAAGCATGCCCTCCTTATCGGTCATCTTTTTACGGAACATCATGCCTGTTTGGATTTGCCGCTCGGTGAGGGCCTGCTCAACCTGCAGTTCCACTGTGCCCACAAACATCTTGAGGGTCGGCAATTTTGGCTGAACCTTGGTCGGCTTCCATGGCTTGGCAGGGACAATCTCAAGCGGTTTTGGCAACCGGGGCGGAGGCGCAACTGGTTTCTCGCAGCCAGCTAAACCCAAAATAATGACGAATAAAAAACGCACAAAAAGAGAATGCGCGAGAGTAAGGCCTATGGCAAGCGATGGAAAACGAAGCTGCAGAAACTGTGATTGTCAAAAAGGTCGGTTTTGTGGATAGTCAGCGCCCTGTTGGATTTCAGGGCGAATGGCGCAGCGGCTAGCGCAGCGGCTTTACACGCCGTTGGTCGGGGGTTCGAATCCCTCTTCGCCCACCATTTTTTCCTAGGTAAAATTATGGATTTCTCAGTAAGCGCGCCCATTGAGGCAAGCTTAGAACTGTGAGTTACACAGTTTTAACACAACCCCACACCCTTTTGGATGCGATTTGCGTGGGTGAAGGCTTCCCTTTAGATTTCCCGAAGTGGTAGAGGGATTTTACTTCCTTTAGGCAAAACGAACGCGGGAGAAAATTAAGCCACCGGCCGCTCGAATCAATTGGCCGATTGTCGAGTCAGTGTCACGAATCATTTGGGTTTAGTTTTGCCTTTTCCTCCGCCTCGATTTCAGCTTGGAGCTCCGCCTCAATTTGTGCTTCCCGTTCGGCCGCGGCCTGCTTGGCAGCTTCCTCAGCCGCCAGCTCGGCAGCCGCCTTCTGGGCAGCCAGTTTTTCGGCCTTCGCCTCATCGCGTGCCCTGCGCTTATCCGCCTTCTTTTGTTCGCGCTCTCTGCGCCGGTAATCTTTACTTGGTGTAGAAGCCATTGGATATCCTTTGTCGTTCCGAGAAGCGCTTGCTAATGGCGTTTTGGCCACGATGCAAGCCTATATCGCGCCCGAAGGGAGGTATATTGGGTTTGAAATAGGTATTAGAGGGTTTTGCTGTGATTAGCCCTCTTTAAGTTTCTTTTCTTCCCAACCACGTTCTTTGGCCCACTTCTTCCATCTACTCCAAAGAAAAATGCCCTTTCCTGCAAGCCACAACCACGTCACAAGGCATCCAATGGGGGTAACCAAAATCGTGATAAAAAATTCACGATTAATATGTCCTCCTGACAAACCAAGTATTATCCACAACACCTCCAAACCTAGTGCTGCCCAAAGTATAATCTTACCGGTAGAACATGCTTCGTCCCGGAGATCCAAAGGCTTTCCTCCCTCCGCCTCACACTCCTTGCAGTGAAGTGTGGTTATTGTACGGGACCCTCCGTGATCAGTTGAAACCGATTTGCTTTTACGATCATATTTGCCGTGCGCACGACATTTAGGACACCAAAAAAAATTTGGATCAGGCTTTTGAGGATCTCTCACTTCCTGATACTAGACTTCGGCAGGATTCCCACACAAGACAACAACCACTATAATACCCACTGAAGTTTATAATTCAGATAAGCTGGAAAAGCAGACGCAGGTCGGTAGCATGGGACTAACGAATGCGCAGATGGTTCTATAACTCTTTTCTCGTTAGATTATGGCGTGATGCTCCACCCGAAATAACCACTTGGGGAAAAATTTGGCGAACCGTTCTGTGTTTGGGTTTTTGGGTGGTGGTGGGGGGGGTAATGATACCTTGGAAACCAACCGGAAATATGGCTGTTGTAGGTTGGATTTTTGCCGCAGTATTCTTTCTAATTGTTTGTGTGTGGATTTTCGTTTCGGTGAAGACGGGGGCCAAGGGTGATGGCAATTACCGTAATACAGGAAGTAGCTGCAGTTGCGGCAGCAGTTGCGGCAGCAGTTGCGGAGGCTGTGGTGGTGGTTGTGGTGGTGGTTGCGGCGGTTAACTCCGTTTCAAACTCACCATTCGGGTTCTAGAGGAGTAACGTGGGGTGTTACACCCTAAAAGAGGAACGCACTTTATGAAAGAAATCAGCCCAATTATGCGTACTATTAGTAAATGTAGTACGCCATGGATATTCAAAACAAAAAGCAAGGGCTCACATCGCTCAGAACCCGGGACATAATTGAGATTGGATTGGTGACCATCATCACAGCCTGCTTGATCGCCCGTATCCTGCAACTAGTCTGAAATGATCCTGAAGCCAACCCCCTGCATCCCCCCAAGAGAGCAACCGTGCTCGAGTCGGGGTTTGCACTGACCCCATAAAGGGATTTAACTTTTGTGAAGTGAAGCGTTTCCTTTTGATATTTTTGGCAGTCACTTTGGCAGGGTGTGGCAACGAGACAAAAAACACCAGTGCGGGCACTGAATCCAGTCAAACCACTCTCATTCAATCGGTCACTGCGGGGAATATTCAGGCGGTAAAAAATCTCTTTAAATCGGGGGCCGACCCCAACAAGGGATACCCCCTGCATGCTGCCATTGAATCGCAATCAGCCAAACGCAGCGAAATCGTTTCCTTATTACTGGCCAATGGTTCAGACCCGAACCAGATCAACCCCAAGGGATGGTCCCCCTCAGAATCACTTAGAAGAGCTGAGGGCGCCTCCATTCTTTATGGCGCAAAGCCAACGTATAAATCGATTAACAGGGAAATCGCTCTACTCCTGTGCAAACATGGAGCCAAGACTGACAAAGATTTTGATTATTTATTTGGCATATCCAAAAACATTCCCCTTGCCTTCCCTCCAAGGGTCACCCAGCTGCCGGGCAATAGCCCAACCAGAGACGACCAGAGCGAAGTGGTTTTACACCAACAGTCAGAGCCCCCTTCCCCTCTTCCCCAAACCCCGAAGCGGGTGCTATTTGTCGGCAACAGCTATACTCATGCCCTTCGCGCCGTAATGCCGGCCTTACTCAAGGCCGAAGGACAACCCACTGTAGTCGAGTTTATCACCCCCGGCGGGGCTCAACTCATCAAACATCTGAAGACACCCAAGACAGTCAAAACTATCAAGGCCGGCAAATGGGACGTGGTGGTTTTTCAGGGACAAAGCCAAACACCCGCCTGCCCCGGGCCATTGAGAAAACTTTTTGAACAGGGCGCATCCGGTCTGGATGCGATTACCGATGAATCCGGAGCAAGAACGATGCTATTTAATACCTGGGGTTATGTTGCCGGAGACAAAAGGAACTTTTCGAACGATACCTATGTCAATATGCAGAAGCGTCTCGACCTGGCTTACAGCCAAACAGCAAACAAACTGGATGCCACGCTGGCCCCTGTGGGCAATGCATACAATCAGGTTAGATTAATTAACCCCCAGATTTGGGCTCAATTATACAAGGGAGACGGCAGCCACCCTTCAGCTACAGGGGCTTATCTGGCATCCATTGTGATCTATTCCCGGCTCTTTGAGGTCAACCCAGAGAAAATAATATTCAAGGGAACCCTCCCGGCTCCCGTTGCATCCCTGCTTAAATCCTGCGCAGCGCGGGCACTAAAAAAATAACGTACCGCAAGGAACCAAATTCCTCAGGGAGTCGGTGTTTGCCTCATCGGGTTGAAACAAGTAGTATCATTAAATAATGAGATTCACCCTCCTTGCGTCTGTTCTATCGCTGTTAGCAATTGGCTCCATAGAAACAAACGCGGCCACTCCAAAGAGCCCCATCGATGTCGGGCTCATCATGGAGCCGACCGCCTCCCACATCAATGGCTACCTTGAGGTTTTAGCTGCGCGCAAAGGCGTTCGTTCCATCTCCGTGGCCGTCGCTGACAAGTCCGTGCTTGAAAACGCAAAACGTCAGTTGGGCAACCGGTTTTATGGAAACGGATTCACGGACGCGAAACAAATGCTGATGAAGGTCCGGCCGGCCCTGACCATCATCACAACTGAAGGTGCCCACGCACCGGGCGCCATCCGTGCAGCGCTGGAGGGCGGCAGTCATGTACTTACCGAAAAACCCAGCTGCACAAAACTTGAGCAGTTCGAAGAACTTGCCCTGCTGGCACAAAAAAAACGCCGTCATCTAATGCTCGCCATGGCCACGCGATCGGGCTCGGCCCTCAAGAAGGCACGCCAACTGATTGCCGCTGGTGCAATCGGCAAACCCTACTCAACGAGTATGGTATGGATCGCCGACCAGACACGGCTGACAACCAAGGCCTATCACCGGTCATGGCTTGCGGACCCCGGGCGAGCCGGAGGCGGCAAATTGATTTACCATGGAATTCATTACCTCGATGTCATCCAGTATCTACTGAATGATCCAATCCGGGAAATCACCGGGTTCACACAAAATGTCGGCGGCCAACCAATTCGCGTGGAGGATTCTGCGGTAGTCAGCTTTCGGTTTGCCAGTGGGGCCACCGGAACCCACAACACCGGGTATTATCTGGACAAAGACAAGCAGAGTGAGATTCGCATTTGGGGATCACACGGCTGGCTAAGACTTGCCCATCTTGAGGGAGAACCCCTCCAGTGGTATTCAACCCAACCGGGGGCTCCGCAGGCAATCCAGGAATTCAAGCATACTGACACGCGCCAGATGTATCACTTGTTTTTTCAGGACGCAATCGATGCAGTCACCAACAAAACCCCACCACCCATTACGACCGCCGAGTCATTGAGAGCATTACGTGTGGTTTTCGCCGGCTACAAAGCCGCTGCAACCGGCCGCTCTCAACACATACAAATCCCAAGAAAACGGTAAGCTCATTGGCCCGGTTATTTTCCTTTTACACAGGTTAATTAATCTATTGGCATCGATAGAAGTTGTGATTCTTACCCGAATGGGGTAGTGACACTACCCTAGCAACAGGGGGTATTGAAAAGATCCCTCCCTCGGAAGAGAAATATTTATTATGGATAAACACACGAAAGAATCCCTTAAACTTGTCGCCATATATGCGCAAAGCAAACTGCTGGTAGACAGGCATGAATACCACAAGGAATTCCCCGACGAGCCCAGCCTTGGACCGGATATGGAAAATGATAGCTTGCCCAGCGAGGCTGTGGAGCAAGCCGGAGGCATCGCTGAGGTACACAAACTGAGGGCTGATGCCATTGCTACTGTCCTTAACTATCTCGATTCACTGGAAGAAGATGAATAAATGAAAAAACCAGCAATACTAATTACAGTATTGTTGGTTGTTGGATGCGGGAATGAAACCCTAACGAATAAAACGCAGACAGAGGATAACAGTTCCGAGAAATCAGGAGGGCAATTTCGAATAGTCGATGGCTCATTTTTAATCGGGGAATACGAAGTAATACCCGACAGTCTGGAACAAATGTTTCTGGGCAACGACCAACTTGACAACTACACCCCTCCTAAATACGTAGTTAATCTGCAGAAAGACAACCTTGCAGAGATACCTTTACCCATGAGTTGGGATAAAAAAACCCCTCCCAGATACTCCAGAGGTTCGTGGAAGTTCTACACAACAAGCAGGTTTTCAAATCTTGGATATCTGGAGATTGAACCCTTAAATAAAAGTGACAGAGAAAGTTTTGGGACCTGGAGAATAAAGGTCCTGAACAAAGACACCCGTCCCTATTGGCATGCCCTAGCAAAATTGGAACTGGAAATATTTGGCTCGGTTTGGGATGAAGCCGATCAGGCACCCTACGGCGTGGCGGGTTACGAACCCTGGGAATTCTCCTATAAACTGAAAAAGTCCAACCAATAGAAATACTGACTCCTAGCTGCTGCTTAAACCGCAGCAACCTTGGCCCCGGTCAAGACCCCGATTTCCGGCACCGTGGAGGGCCTTTACAGGGGGACCATGAAGCGTAGAATCCCAAGTCGATGGACGACCCGCAAAAATCTGCAGCAAACCGTTTAGTCACCAGACAACAGGCACAGCCTACTCATGAGCAGCATGAACAAAACGAGCTGTTACGCCAGGAAGCTAGGCGCAGGGAAACAGAGCGGAGAGCAACCCAAGGTGGGCAAACAGAGCCCCCTCAAAAAGAGACTGCAACACACCAGGCTCCAGCTGGGCAAATACACAGGGGAAAGAAAGGCATTTCGGGGCCGTGCATCGCCTGTGATATGATAATCAGTTTTGAGGCAGCTACATGCCCGCACTGCGGCCAGCCTGAAGCCGGGAAGAAATCACGGGCAGAAGAAGAGAAAACCCGAAAAAAACAAGCGGCAGCTACCAAAGCCGAGGAACAGTCCGCCCTTATCAAGAATGCGATTCTCAGGAGCCTTAAATTACAATGGAAACGCACCGGCGAACTGACCGAGGCAGACATGGAAAATGTGTGGAGGCTTGAACTGAGCAACACTCCAATCACTGATGCCGGTCTCCGGGGGCTGACCGATCTCAGCAGTCTTACCTCACTCTTTTTGAGCAAAACCGGCGTAACCAACGCCGGCCTCAAGGAGATAGCCAAGCTCCAAAAAATTTCCCACCTTGGCTTGTGGGACACCCAAGTCACCGACGCAGGCCTCAAGGAGTTGGCCAAGCTCAAGGGACTCGCCTATCTTGATTTGCGCAACACCCAAATCACCGACACGGGCCTCAAGGAGATGGCCAGGATGAAACAGCTTGGTGAGATTTACTTGAGCAACACCAAGGCAACCAAGGCAGGCGTGGATGAACTGAATAAGGCCCTGCCAAAATGCAGCATCCACCACGACTTTCTGTAGAACTCCTACTTATTGCTCCTCATGGAAGTTCTTGAGCAGGCGCATGAAGAAGTCGTAGGATTTCCATCCATGCGACACTTCCTGATGATATTGGCCTTCGCCGCGTTGGTGGGTGGATGTAGTGGGAAGAAGGCGCGGAAACTCATAACCGACCCCATTATTGAACGAGAGATCCGCAGGCAGCTCAGCAAGCCAGAAGGCGCACTCACAAAGGGAGACTTGAAAAAGGTGAAAGAACTTATCCTGAGTGGCACCAAATTGACCGACGAAGGCCTTAAGGAGGTAACCAAGCTCAGTAATCTTTCCCGACTAAGCCTGCAGGTAAATAACGGTATAACCGACGAAGGCCTCAAGGAGGTGACGAAGCTTACTCAACTAGAGCGGGTACAGTTATATGCCACCAAGGTAACCGCTGAGGGCGTGGATGAACTTCAAAAAGCACTGCCCGAATGCACAATCGACTGGCCTTAACTCCCCAGTTTCAGGTTTGCACCGCATCTAAAGGACAAGTAGAGTTTCAGCGTGAATCGTTTCCCTTTGATATTTGTGGCAGCGGCCCTGGCATTTCAAGCCGTCTGGATATCGGCCGCAGAGCCACTACGGGATCTTCCCAAGGCACTGGAGATATCAAAGAAACAGAATAAACCTGTATTCCTTTATATATTTGACTCTCTGTGAGGAACCCACTGCCGGGCTCTGGAAAAGAACCCGGCAGCGAACCGTGAGTTCGCGAGACTTGCCCCGAAATTTGTCATCGTCCATTTCGATACCCGCAATGGGCGTGCTCCTCATTTCGATCAACTCAAGGTGAAGCGCAACTGCACCTATGCAGTTGTGCTTCAATCCAATGGAAAAGAACTCGCCAGGATAAATAAACCAAGGGACCTAAAGCCAGTCATCAAGCTGATGAAAAACGCGCTTGCCG
>CAZAIZ010000040.1:0-9611 GCA_964485275.1 uncultured Pedosphaera sp. | reverse complement strand
ATTCACAACACACGGGTTTTGGTTTGAATCACAACTGCGGAATAAGCAGGCTGAGGATGCTCCATAAAACGGCAATGAGTACGAGAGCAAGTAAGATAAACCGGTTGCGAGCAACTCTGGTTTCTCTGCGCAAGGCAGTGTAACCGTGGTTGCGTCCAGTGGCTAGATAAGTCACAAGTTTTTCGTTTGGGTTTGGTTCCGGCACCGTCTTCGCCATCTTTGTCCGTTGCCACCAACCATATAAATCAAATTTCCGCATCCCTTGCTCATTAAAAAGATGCGCTGAATCAAGTTCGGGTATAATTTCGGTCATGTTCCTTAACTCTTCATCTGAACGCAGGATAGGGTCATCCGGAATCCGGATCGTTTTATTGATCGTTGTGCGAACGTGAGCAGGATTGGTTGAGCTGCAAGCCTCTTGGAGTTGAGATATCTGTTTTTCGATTTGTTTGATTTCAGAGCAAAGCTCTTGGGTGCGAAACATCATGGGATCGGGTTTACGCGAAAATAACCCCATAAGCCTGATTATCCCTTGGCTAGAAGGATGGCTATGATACCTGCTCCTATCAACAATATCGGCCAGGTTAACGCCAATCCCCAAAGGCATAGTTCACCAAACGATTTGGGTGGCGCCATTTCGATTGAATTTGTGGTCTGATTTGAGACAAACGCATTGGGGGAATCCTTTGACTCGCCGTCTATCAGGGGCCACTTCAAGCGGGCTGAGTTGAGCTCCATGCGGGCATTTTCAATGGTGGTGAGATTACGTGTAAGGATGACTTTCCATTGTTCATCATGGGTATCGACGTCCTCTAGCATGTCAACTTTTGAAAGCGCATCGCGAAGATCGTCCATCGTGCGGGCCAGTTGTTCGGCTTCACGTTGGGCGTCCATTTGGGATTCCTCAAGCAACCCAAGGCTTCGAGTGATTTCGTGCATCATCTCTTCACGTCCAGTTTCAAACTCAGAGAAGCGCCTTCGCGACTCCTCTACAGTTGCTTTTTCCCGTTCCAGTTTTTCCCGCGCACGGTTTAGTTCCGCAAGTTTGGTTTGCAGCGAAGTCGCTTGATTGTCCAGTTCTTCCCGGTCTTCAGAAAGCTGGGTCACTTGCTTCGTTTCGATGGGAAAATCTTCCTCCAGTAAATCCGGCTCATTAAATGCAGCCATGAGTTACAGGTTAAAATCCTTGACTCAAAAAGTAAAGCACAGGTTGGGGTGCTTTGAATAAAATACCACAACCAGTTGGGGTATTCGAATCAGTGTTCAAAATGCCGTACTTTCCGCAGACCGTATGCCAATGGTCCAAATCCTACCGAGAGGGAGAAAATCAGAAATAGGCCCAAATAAATCAGTTGTTGAGTTTCATTTGCTCGTCCGAAAATCTGCCAGGGGGATCCGAACGGGGATCCAATCCCCAGCATCATCACAGCCAGTCCGATATAAACAAAACTTACCACCAGACAGAACGTACCCCCGAAACCGGATACAATCTTGCTTGGGTTATCCTCTCTGAGGTCCGGGTACATGACCCCCATGCCCATGGCCAACCCATTAAGCGTCAGAGCCATCACTGCAATAGCTCCACAGAAGAATAATTTTTGGGAGATTGGCATTTGTAACATGTTGGAAGATAGCCAGATGAGAGGGATGGAAATAGCAAGGGAGATAGTGGTGGCCAGAAGGTATTTTACCAAAACCACGCGGTTCAGGCCAAGTGGAGAGAGTCCGACAATCCAGAGGCGTTTTCCTTCCAGGGAAAATTGGGGAAAAACAAAACGCGTGGTCAGTGTCGCTAGATTTAGCGCGCAGGCGGCCAGATTCATAAAACTAACAAGCTTGGAAAAATAATCGCTTCCAAACCGTCCACCTTGAAAAAGAGAGGTAAATTGTTCGGTAAAGAAGCGTAAGTTTAATATGTATATTCCCAGTATGCCAAAGAGGATTAAGGATTGACCCCATTGTGCAGTGTCTCTCCAAAAGATGCGAATATCTTTCAGCACCACAGCCCGTACATCCGGAGAAAGCAATGGAAGCCGTTGGAGAAGGCGGTCCATGAATCCTGGCTGAAAGGTGAATGTACTTTGTTGTTTTTTAATTTTTTGGTGCCACCTTTGAAAACGGCTGGTAAGAGGGTTTTGCCAAACCACACAGCAGATTTGCATTGCCGCTACAACTACTATAATCCAAGTACCCGTCCCAATGAATTTAAAGGCACTCAAACTACTTACCGCTCCGCCTAGTTGGTTTTGCCACTGGGTGGACTGCAGTGTAAAGACCCCCGTTAACACGAGAATCCCTGCCCCTGCGAACAGGTGGGTTGCTCGTGTATTGACGATCCATGAACCGATGGCCAAGAGCGGAATGGCCAGTAAAACAGTTGAGGAAAGAGAAGCCTGATTATTGGGCCGGGGGGCCACAGCTTCAGAGGCGGCAATTACCTGAGTCAATGCCCATGGGGTCCGTTCGTTGGAGGTGCTATTTGAGTCCTGCCAATAATCCTGGGCTGCGTTTCCGTGGATGTGAGTCCCAAAATTAGTGCTGGAGAAAGTCAGGCGTAGTTGATTTTTACCTTCTTGTGTAAGTGTTCCTTCAAAATAATTCCCAAAATCTGTCACAAACATGTTCTCCCCGGTGGGTTTGTTTTCCATGTCGACTTTTTCAATCAACCGTCGGTAATACAGCCGGTAGATAGTGTTGGTGTTCGGGTTCGTTTTTCTATTGGGAATGATGAGGTGTGTTTTGGCCATTGCTGGCTCGGAGGTTATGCGTATATTATGTACGACTACTTTGGGGGCTGGCGGCATCAGTGTTGCCTCGGGTTCACTGGCAAACTTCAAGGCTTTACCTCTCAGGTGGCTGCGGTGCCGGACGATGTCCAATCCTGACAGGGTGGACCGCAGGTTTGCATTGATTATATAGTCTAAGTCCGGTCCGAGCTGCTGCATCTCCCCGGATGCAATCCGTTCATAGAGCCTGCGGATCTCTGGTTTGAGGGCAAATAGAGGGCCATTAGCTAAACGAGGTTCGATCTGCAACACCTGATTGGTGGTCCAAGCCCCAAGGGTTTTTGTGGAAATCTCCGTGTTATGTTTTTGGGCTGCGAAATTCACTGCCATAGGTTTGAATTCTGCCCGCCAATACTCTTTAAGTGTGGAGAGGTCGATTATTGGCAAAAACCAGGCGAGCAGGACGATTTGTGCACACATTCTGGGGGCAAATGAAACCGCATGGCTCCAATCGCCTGCGAGACTACCTCGACTCAGGGTGGCTGAAAGGGATTGGTAGAAATATTTCCCAGTTTCGGTGAACCCAAGAAAACCAAAAAACAGGACATTTGCAGTAAGTACGGCAATGAAGAACTGGGTTAATGCGTGCGCACCATCCACCCAGTTGGTTAAAGTACTGGAAAGCCAGTAGCTGGGCAGGAACGGGAATTGGGCAAACTGTGTCTTGGCCAGGAGTCGATCAGTGAGATCCAGCACACGCGTTTCGAGTGTTTGTTCGCTTGCCGCTTCCGGTTGCAGGTAAACTTTTACCATGTACACCAAGCAAAGCAGCAATAGAACTGCTGTGGTTTGGAATAAGCTTCGATCCAAGTAGCGAGCCATAAATACGGCAATCCAGCATCCGAAAATGGCTGGGAGGATAATGAAAAGGGTGACTAGGAAAGGAGTGATCAGATAGAAATCTAGGGTTGCTCTTTGGTGGATTCCGTAGGCGATGATTAGTGGAGCAATGAGCAGTAAAAATGCCCAAGAGGCGAAGATAGTGGTTTCCACCAGTTTCCATTGAAAGATATTGTTTGCCGAAAAGGGGAGTGTCTGTAGAAACCGCGTTTCCTGGTTGCGAAACATGTTGGTATAACCAACCACCACGTTGGAGAAGAGTAGCAGTGTGAACAACATGGCGAAGAGCAGGAAAATAAGATGTTCTATAAGCAAGTCGCCCAGTCCGGGAAATTTGGATATATAACGCAACCCGCCCCAAAACATGCCTGAGGCAATAAGTGGATAAAAAAGGAGAAACATTGCCACCATTGCCGACAAGGTGCCCGATCGGGTGCCGGCTTGTGTCACCTGTCGCCACATTTGTAGAAAATTAACCCGCAGAAGCAGGAAGAAAGGTGAGGGGAACCCTTTAGGTGATTGATCCATCAGCCCTGATGTAATTGACGTTGTGCCACGACATCTGACTCCTCCCGGGTGAGTGCCAGAAAGGTTGCTTCGAGTGCTTCATTGTCTGCACCACCAAGGTTGTGAAGCTCTTCCCTGGTGCCAACAGCCACCATTTTACCCATGTGTACGATTCCGATTCGATCGGCTGCCTCCTCTGCCACACTCAACTGGTGGGTTGAAAGAAAGACGGTCATGCCTGCTGCTGCGCGTTCCTTTAAGACGTCTTTTAGAATGAATTGATGGTGGGGATCCAGTCCTACCATCGGTTCATCTAGCACAAAAACATCAGGATTGTGCATAAGTGCTGAAACGATGGCGATCCGTTGCCGTGTTCCATGAGATAAGCTCTCAATGCTCTTTCTCAGATAAGGCTCAAGCGAGAATCTTGGAATTAGGTCGCGGGTGCGCTCCTCAATTTCCTCCTCTGTCATGTGAAAGAGCTGACCGGTAAACCGTAGAAACTCCCACGGGGTGAGTTTGTCATAAAGAAACGGAAAGTCTGGTACGTAGGCAAGGCGTTTGCGAACTTCAATGGGGTCAGTCTGCACGTCATAACCGCACACCTTGACTGTGCCACTGGTGGGGGTAATAAGGCCAACGAGCATTTTTATTGTGGTGGTTTTACCGGCTGCATTGGGGCCGAGTACCGCGAAAAACTCGCCCTTGTTGACAGTCAGACTAATGTCATCAACAGCGGTCAAATCGCCGAATTCTTTAATTAGATTGGTAAGTTCGATCATGGGTTTCGCCTCAGTTTTCCGTAGAAATTTTGGTTACGAAGGACAATCGATTTTGGAAGCTCGAGCTTGGCGGTTTTGCTTATGGTATCGATTAGCACTTCGGGGATCTCAACTCTAAGGATTTCTCCGAGAGTGTTAATGTATACTTGAATCAGCATGTCCTCCACCACAGGGATGTCGATCCGGTATACTTTAATGCGTGAACGAACCCCAGGCAGCAGGTCAATGTGTGCTTGTCGGGGTAGGTTTATTTCAAAATTGAGTTGCTGCATCTGTAAATCCTTTGACTTGAGGAGATTCTTAATGACGAGTGTAGCTCCACTCGCAGCGATATCCGGTACTCCCGCGAGCTTAAGGCCGGCTTCGACCAGTTTTGAAGGATTTCTAAGATCGACATAAGGAATCCTGGTTTCCTGCTTTATTTCCCCTATGTCCACCATGAGATTCATAAAGTCATTGGTGGAAAATGCGACCACACTGAATTCATAACGTATGTTATTGAATTCCCGTTCAAACCCCAATTCAAGGATCGTCCAGTGCTGATCCGGAAAGGGGCTGAGGCTGAGGCGAAAATCATAGATAACATCTTCCACAGCATCAGTGGCGTATAGCCGCCCCCGACTTATCTCGAGTGTGTACTTCTGGACCTTTTTCACCATGCCTTCGATTGAGGCTCCTTCGCTGGAGTCTTTTATTACCAAAGGTTCCCATTCGAGTGCTCCTAATAATTCGCCACTTCGTTCATTAACAATTTGCAATTCGGCTTTATCCTGTGCGTTTAGTATTTTCTCCCAAACTACCTGAATATCGACAGCGGCACCCAGGCTTTGGCCGGCATATTCCACCTGCCAAAGGCGGTAGCTCATGAATGCCCAAAAGGTAAACAGAATAAAAAGAATGATGCGCTGCATGTTGGGAGCGCGGTGAGCTTACTGTTCTCGGGCGGGAATAATCAACTCCTGACCGATTTGTAATTTGGCGGCGTTCAGTCCCGGATTGGCTCTGTTGAGCTGGTCGACGGTGATCATGTAGATACGGGCAATACTGGTGGGGTTTTGCCCCGCCTTCACTGCGTGGCGCCTTGAACTATTATTTTGAGCTGGTCGACGGTTGCCTTGAGCTTCTGTATTAAGGGGAAGGTTTGCCGTTTGATTGGTTTCGTGTAGAGGAGGGAGTGGAATGCCCCGTGTTTGAAATTGATGACGAAGGGCCTGATTTTCAGCTCCTAGACGATTAAGTTCGGCTCGTAACTGTTGGATGACTGAGCTTGGCTGATTTTTTGGTGAACCGAGAACTTCCTTGGCAAGGTCTCCTTTGAGGGCTTCGATATGGCCAAGGATTTCAGATTTATCAGGGGAATCAGGCATTAGGGCTAGGTATCGCTGTAGATGGTAGATCGCGGCGGCTGGATCATTCTTGTGCGACAGGAAAAGCAGGCCGATTTCCCTATGGGCTAAGGAAGATCGGGGATTAGCCTCCAGTGCCTTGTGGAATGACCGTTCTGCCCCCGCGAAGTCCCGTTGTTGGACTTGTCTTCGGCCATCAAGAAAGTGTGGCTCTTTGTCTTCGGCATTAACTGTCCCGCCGGTGGGTTCGCACCCAAGGAAAAAAAAACTTCCAGCGAGCAAGGTAAAACTGACCAGTAATCCACGCATGCACTGATAATGGACGGAAAGCATTATGATTGGCAACAGCCAGTTGTGAACAGTTAGGCGAAGGGATTTTCAGAGTCAGATTGTTCCAGTTCTTCCGCCGGGGTTTCCTCTTCTCTGTCGAACGGATTCCCTTCTGAACATGCAACGCGTGGGAGAAAGAAAGGCGAGAAGAACAGGTAGATCCAACCGGCCACGCAATATAGGGGTATCATGATCAAGAGACCCATCAGAGGCAGGAGGTTTAGCGCATAGCAAAGGCTGGCTGCGGCCATTAGTGCTCCGGGTGGCAGCCATGCAGCCGTGCTAAGACGTAAGACTGACCAAAAACTGTCTTGACGATCAGAAAAAAAGGCCACCGCTTTGGATGGCCAGATGCCCACAAAGCCGAGCAGTAGGGAGACAAAACCGTATATCAGCCCAATGCTCAAACTGATGCCAATTAACAAAAAAGGTCTTCGAGAGCCCCACCAAGGAATCTGTTTTGCCCGGTTGATCTGAAAGGTTTGGCGTGCATAAGGGAATTCCATATAGCCTAGTATTGATCCCACGACCCAACTCTCACTACGCAATTCAATCTGGCAATCGGCCAGTTGCCCGTGTTGTTGCTTGCCGTTTGGGTCGACGATGATCTGCAGGAACTGGTTTCCGGCAAGGGAGCCAGACTGGTGGGTAGTGGGCCACTGTAAACGTCCTTCATTGAGTCCACCCTGTTCAGGAAGCCGGGAAATAGCAGTGTCAAGGACTGGAGCCCAATGTTGCCCCAAAAGCAGCATGCAGCTGCCGGCAATTGCTATTATCACCACCGTCTGCCAGAGAAAAAGGCGGCTCCAGTCGGTTGAAGCAAAAGAAGCAACTCCTGAAAAAGTGAGGGGGAAACCAGAACGCTTCCCAGATGACTCAGCATCAGTTTGAGTTTCATCGAGCGCCCCGTCCAGTATATCGGCTGGATCGCTTTTGTTGTTCATTGGCTGTTAATTGTCGGCACTTCCCTCTTCAGTCTTTTTTTGACCCTCGTTGGGGGGAACGAGTTTCACTGGAAAGGGATAGCGTAGTTTAAGGACATCATCGACATTTGCCTCCACGTGGTAAATTCCCGGTTCTTTGAATTCTACATTACCAAATACATGTACATTGGTCAGGATATCCTCCGGACGCTTGAGACTCCACTTCATCTTATTTTCGCACAGGGATGTAGACCCATCAGGGGCAATAATTTTTACACTCTCAGTGAATTCACCAACACCGCAGGTCCAGCGGTTGAAACAGATAAGCCTGGGAGCTATAACCGGTAACTGTGGGATGATTAATTGTGTCAGAACACCGATTAGCATCGGGTTGCCATTAGCTTCTTGCCGTACTTCTTCGCACAGCAGGGAACATTGGAGATCGGGGATAATTCGCGTCACAAGGTTAGGTTAATTGAGAGTGTTGAGATCTTGCCCCGAGGCTTTGATTGCTGCACGGACAGTGTTGCGCAGCAGCATGGCGATGGTCATGGGACCTACGCCGCCGGGATTGGGAGTGATTTTACCGGCTATTGACTGGACGGCATCAAAATCCACATCTCCGACCAAACGTGTGCCATTTTTGGAAGTGGGGTCAGCAACACGATTGACGCCGACATCGATTACCACTGCGCCGGGCTTTACCATGTCGGCCTTGATGAATTCCGGTACCCCCATTGCGGCAATCAGAATATCTGCCCTCAGGCAATGTTCCTTGAGGTCTCTGGTTCGAGAGTGGCAGAGTGAAACAGTGGCATTGGCGGAGTCCCGTTTTTGGCAAAGAATGGCTGCCATGGGCTTTCCGACAATGTTTCCCCTGCCCAGTATGACTACTTCTGCTCCGCTGATTTGGATGCTACTACGCATGAGTAGTTCATGAATGCCTGCCGGGGTACAGGGCGAGAAACCATCGGGATCACCCAGAAGCAATTTGCCTACATTTAGCGGATGAAAACCGTCCACATCTTTGTTGGGGGATACGGCAGCGAAGACCGTTGCTTCATTGATTTGTTCAGGCAAAGGGGCCTGCACAAGAATACCGTGAACCGAAGGGTCGGCATTAAGTTCACTGATCAGCTTCAGTAATTCCTTTTCCGTTGTGTCCTCTGTCAGAATGTGGGTTTGAGAGTGGGCACCAAGCTGATCGCAAGCCTTTTCCTTCATGCCCACATACACACGGGAAGCCGGGTCCTCGCCGACCCTTACAAAAGCCAAACCCGGGGGGCCGCTCTTTTCTTTCAAGGCGGAAATATGCTGCCGGGTTTCCTTATGAATCTGATCGGCGATGGCACGGCCATCGATCAGGTTATTCAGGGTCACGGGTGATTACTTCTCCTCGGGTGCTTCTTTTTTCTGGTCCGAAGCTTTGGGTTGGTCGTTGGCTGGGGGCTGTTTTTTCAGCTCTTCCTCCTTAGCCTTTTCCGCTTTTTTAGCTGCTTCAGATCGGACAGCTGCCATCTTGGCAATAAACTCTTTGGTAAGTTCTCCTTTAAGGGTGCTCACCAATAACACAGGAGTAACCGCGTTGCGCGCATCAAGGGCCTCCTCCCCAGTGACAAGAACTTTTTTACCGATAAACCAGTTGAGCTTGAGGGCTATTTTCTTATCGAGTACGAGGTAATTGATTTTCTTGCCCGATTCCAGATGCTCAAGGACGTAACCGGAGGGTGACTGGATATCCAGTGTGCGTCGGATAATGCCCTCCCGGTGGACAATTCGTACCGGTGTCTGGGTCGTCGGCTTGGTGGTCGTCGGTGCCGGTAAAGCAGGTTTTGCTTTTGCAAGCTGGATCGGCTTTACAGTTTCCTTCGGTTTAGATAGGACGGTGGGCTTAATCGGATTAGTTGTAGGCGGGGGGTTTTTGGTTGAGGGATTTCTCTTGATCTGTACTCCCCCCGGAGTTTGCGGGTTGTTTTGCCCAAATTTTTTGATCTCAAGAGGAACCACAGAAGCGGGGGGTTTTGCCGGTTGGACAGGTGGGGTAGGTTTTGCCGGAGTAGCAGATGGGTTTGCTGCCGGGGGAGTAACAGTTGGGTT
>CAZAIZ010000039.1:0-9657 GCA_964485275.1 uncultured Pedosphaera sp. | reverse complement strand
CCTTTGCTTGCCTTTGATAAAGAGATGAACAGATGGTACTCCAGTCATCACCCGTTTACTTCCCCTGTAGTCGATGATATACCAAGCCTTGCCAGTGATCCGAAATCCGTACGGGGTCAGCATTATGATATCGTGGTCAATGGCGTGGAGTTGGGTGGAGGATCGATCCGTATTCACCAGCCCGATCTGCAAAAAACTGTATTCGAGGAGGTGCTGCAACTTTCCCCCGATGTTACGAAAGCACGTTTTGGTTATCTGCTTGAAGCATTTCAATATGGTTGCCCGCCTCACGGAGGAATTGCGCTTGGCTTCGATCGTTTAATCGCTTTGTTATGTGGGGCTGATAGTATTCGTGACGTGGTTGCCTTCCCGAAAACCTCAAAAGGCTCCTGTTTAATGACTCAAAGCCCGGCTGCGGTGGAATATCGTCAGTTACGTGATTTGCACATCGATGTTAAGGTCGCCAAGAAGGCAGAATGAAGTTCTGGGAGAAAATGAAAAATAAGGAAGATTCGAAAAAGGCGGCAGCCGGACAGGCGGAATCTATGCCCGAGATGACCGCTCTGGAGAAGCGTCTGGCTGAAAAGGCAGCTTTGGAAACTGATGATGAAACAACCGAAGGGCCGGTTAATCTTGGTGAAGCTCAGGAGCAAATTGATGAACTTAACAACCGGGTTATGAGGCTGACTGCCGATTATGATAACTACCGAAAACGTGCACAGCGTGAAAAGAACGAGGCGCGGCAGTTTGCGAATCAGGGCTTGTTGGAGGATCTTATCCCGGTTCTAGACAATTTTGAGATGGCAATAAGTGCGGCAAAGGAAATCGATCCCTCAATTAAGGATGGGGTGCAAATGATCTACGATCAGCTCTTTAATGTTCTGAAAGAATCCGGGATGGAACCTATTGACGCGGTAGGAAAGGAGTTTGACCCCAATTTACACGAGGCTCTATCTCAGGAGGAAACTGCTGAGGCTGAGGAGGGTACCGTGGTGAAGCAGGCGCAACTTGGTTATAAATTGAATGATCGGCTGGTTCGGCCCGCACGTGTGGTCGTGGCCAAATCACCAGAAGTTACCGCCGACGAATAATGTCTAAACGGGATTATTACGAAGTTCTGGGCGTTTCAAAAGGCGCATCGGAGGGGGAAATAAAAAAGGCTTATCGGAAGAAGGCTGTTGAGTTCCACCCTGACAAGAACCCGGATGATAAAGCGGCCGAGGAAAAATTTAAAGAAGTAGGTGAAGCTTATGAGATTTTGAGCGATGACCAGAAGCGTGCAGCCTATGATTCCATGGGGCACGCGGCATTTGAAGGCCCTGGAGGGGGAGGCTTCCATGGGGGGGGGGTTGATCCTTTTGATTTGTTTAACCAGGTCTTCAGTGGGGGCGGAGGTGGCATATTTGAACAGTTTTTTGGTGGAGGAGAAAGGCGTGATCCGAGCGGAGCGCAACGCGGCTCAGACCTGCGTTATGACATGGAGATTGATTTTGAAGAGGCAGTACTCGGATGTGAAAAACAAATTTCAATCACGAAATTGGACGGTTGCGCCAAATGTAATGGGTCTGGTGCGGCCAAAGGATCAGGGCGTAAAGGGTGTTCTACGTGTGGCGGGCATGGCCAGGTGGTGTCACAGAGGGGGTTCTTTCGAATGCAGCAAACCTGTCCCCAATGTGACGGTCAGGGATCAGTTCTGGAAAAGCCCTGTGCCGATTGCCGCGGGAGTGGTCGAGTTGACAAGAAATCCTCCGTTACGCTCAAGGTGCCTGAAGGGGTCAATACAGGAACCCGCTTGCGAAGTGGTGGCAATGGTGAAGCAGGAGTCCGTGGCGGAGCCAATGGAGATCTCTATGTGATACTTCACGTGAGGCCTCATGAAATATTTGATCGTGATGAGGATGACTTGCTTTGTGATGTTCCAATCAGTTTTGTGACCGCCGCGATGGGCGGAGAGTTGAAAGTCCCAACGCTTTCCGGATCGGCCAGTATTAAAATCCCAGCAGGAACACAATCAGGGACGACATTCCGGCTTAAAGGAAGAGGGGCAAAGAACTTGCAGGGTTACGGGACAGGGGACCTCAATGTTAAGGTAAATGTGGAGGTGCCTGCCCGCCTGAATAGAGAGCAGAAGGCAAAGCTGGAGGAGTTTGCTGACCTTTGCGGGGATGAGGTAAATCCACAGAGTGCAAGCTTCTTGGAGAAGGCCAAGAATTTTTTCCGTTAGTGCACCGTTTTTATCTAGCTCCCGATCAGGTTTCTGAGGCTGAAATTACCCTCGACCAGAGAGAGTCCCATCATGCGGTCAATGTCCTGCGTGTTCGTGACGGGGAACGAGTAGTGGTTATGGATGGCGTGGGCGGTGAAATAATGTGCGAAGTGATCTCTGTTGAAAAGAAGGCCGTTCGGCTGAAGGTCCTGCAGCATAATAAAATGGAGCCTTTGCCTTACCGGGTAACATTGCTGCAGGCGATGACCAAAGGCAAATCAATGGATTTTATTATTCAGAAGGCGACAGAACTGTGCGTGCACCGCATTGTTCCATTGGCTGCTGGCCGTTCCGTGGTCCAGGTAGAAGATGTGGATTTGAAGGTGGAAAAATGGAATTCGATTGCCATTGATTCCATTAAACAGTGCGGCAGCCCCTGGCTTCCGATTATTGAGAAACCTGTTACCCCAAAGGAGTTTCTGTCCCATAATGAGCATTTTGATCTTCCGATGATTGCTTCCCTGCAAAGCCACACGCGTCATCCCCGCGAGTATTTTGATGATTATGTATCAGAACAGGGCCTCCTGCCCAAATCGCTGGCAGTATGGGTTGGGCCTGAAGGGGATTTTACACCGGCTGAAGTAAACGATCTGCTCTCTGCAGGAGTTCACCCGATCACCTTGGGTCAAGTAATTCTGCGCAGTGAAACAGCAGCCCTTTACATGGTTTCTGCAATTAATTACGAAATGCAATCACCGCAAGGTTAGGGGGATTGGTTCAAAAGCGGCTCGATTTCTGGGTGTTTCCTGAATGGTTTGAATAAATCGTTGGTCATTATAGCTGAGCGTATATCCGTCGAGTTGGTTTCCGAGGTTGAATGTTTTTGCAGGGCAATCTTTAAGTCTGCCAGTGCTTGGTTTGTCTTGCCCAGTTGAATACGGGTTTGAGCCAGGTCAAACCATGTTTCATAACGGTTGGGCTCAATTTTTGTCAGGCGTTGATCAATGGTCTCTTTTTCGTTCCACCGCCTGATAAGGCCATAACTGTTCTTTATCAATGTCAATTTTTTGGGGTCATCTCCGGCAAATTTGGAGAAAGTGTCGATGGCTTCGATTACGGCATTGGTGTTCTTATGTCGGCCGTGTATGTATATGGCTTGTATGAAGTTTGTTGAATTGGATGGGTTTTTGTCAAACGATGCCAAAAGAAACTCATCATTGCCTTGCTGGCGTTTATAGAAGTCGCGACGGATAAGGTGGTTCCCTTCGGGGTCTATTTCATGGAGTTGTTCTACAGCTTTTATCGCCTGATCATAGTTTCCTGTGCTATGATATCTCAGTTCAGAATTTCGCAAGGCCTGCTTAAGGTAGGCGAGGCTCATCTGATTGGCGGGATCAAGCCGGTAATAGGTTGTAGCCAGTCTAATAGCATCTGAATGTTGTCCTACATAGGTGAGTATATTTATGAATTTGTAGACTGTTTCTGGGTTGATGGGGCCGAATGCAAAGGCTTGCTTGTAAGCAAAAACGGCCTCTTTGGCGTAACGCTCCTTGAGTTTTTTGTTTTGCGTTGTCAGGTAGCGCCATGAATAGAGGCCCGCTATAGCAGAACGCAGTTTGGAGAAACCTTTCTGGGCATCATTGTCTCTTACGAATTGATGGCTCCCGTTAAATCCTTTCAGGTCATGTTTTTGATAAGTGCGCTCGGCCCAATCACATATTTCAGGTACGGTCGTCTTCTCGGTGATCCAGTTGCCAATTAAACGTTTGGAGTATTCAGTCCAGAATTTTCGGTCTTTCTCGAAAATCTCCTCATTGAAATCATCAATGGGCTGCCTTTCAAGTTTCATGATGATGCCGAAAGGGAGGAGGTGAGGGTACATCCAGTCTAAGGGGAAGCTCTCCTCAACATAAAATTCGTGGTCCGGGTTTTTTTCGAAAATTGTTTTCGCCAGACGGGCATTAATATCCATAACCGCGGTTGTTCCCTGCACGGAAACCTGTGGTTCCGGGATCGGCATAATCGTTCCGCAGCGTTGGCACGGTTGACCGCCGGTTTGTTCAAGTTGTTTAAGGAGCGGGGCGGATTGCTGGTTGATTACTGCAGAACCCTGAAAACCGCACACGACGTTGGTGCAAATAAAGTTCAAGAAAAGCTGGACATTTTCACCTGGTTTGAGTGCCCCCTTTAGCATGCGGTCTTTTGCATCCGCATAGTAGGCTCCGAAGGCGATCTGGTTATCATAACTAGATGGAGTATTGATTTCCTTTGGTGGGTAGATTGATTTATTGCGTCTATTTTCTTCTGTTTGCGCTCCAATCTTGCCAAAGAATTTATCGGCCGCTGCGGAGAGGTTATTTAGAGGGGTGGTGAAGCCGGCCAGGCAAAGCAGAACCAGGCAAAAACCCCAGGCTCCTACTCCCAGGACATGTCTCCGGTCTTTTGATTTATCATGCTTGTTAAAGGCAAAGATGATCATGACCCCGCCTGCGCACAGGCCAAATAAGAGGAATACATTAAAAAGCACACGCTTGCTGCTTTCATTGATTTTTGAGGCAAGTTCGCTGAAAAATTTCGGATCCTGTTGTGTGCTGCGGTTGTAGTGGGCACGTATATACTGCAGGTAGGTTCCATCAGCCAGTGCGTTTTGGGTAATCAGATAGACATCGCGCCTGTCAAAATCGGGGTCCCTTTTATTACTGGGAGCGATAAAGCTTTCGCAGAAAATCATATAGGTGGGGCAGAATCGGCCCGGGTCAGTTCCTCCGAACAGGATGGAGTCCTTTGCCATTTCCGGATATATGTCAAAAGGCGGGGTAAACATATCGTGGCCATACCAATACCCAAACAGGTGGTTTCTTTGTTCGTTTTCGGCCCAATTATTTAGTGCAGGCCTGAGTGGCAGGGTGCAGAGGACAGCCAGTGCCAAGGTTAAAAGAATACGTTTGGGTGTCCCATAACGTGCTGCGATCAATATCAGTGCCATCAGGGATAAAAGGATCAGTCCCGCGAATGCGGCCGCATGTTTCATCGCAAATACAGTAGTATTATAGACATGCCATGTTCCGAAGATTTCCCAGATGATTAGCCCGCCGAGGAAAATTGTGATATAATTGGAAGTTCCCGGCTTTGTTAAGGTGGCGCCAATTATGGCAACACCTAGCCCGATGCCACCGGCAATAAAGATATGTGTGGCGGCGAAAAACACTTTATTTAGATGCCGATTAAGTTCATCAGCCGTTGGGTTGATCAGGTAAATTAGGATCAGGGTAAAGGAGATGAAGATTCCTGTGAGGCTGAGTATCCACCTCAATTCCCGCAATTGCATCCGATGAATGAAGGCCATCGGTATAAAGGCCAGTGCCAGGTATGACAGGCTGAACTCCTGTCTGGCTTCGTCAATGTAGACCCATAATTGGCCGCCATTAAACCGACCGGCTCCGCTGGATTGAGGTCCTTTTGTGCGGGAATGATCGATAAACATCCGGGTGAAATTGGATGGCATAATGCGATCATATTGTCCTCGCGTTATGGCATGCTTAAAGCCTTGTAGAGTACGGGGGTAGGCCCAGTTCATGGGAGGGTTGGTCATGGAGGCGATGGGCATATAAAAGTAGAGTAAGGCTGCGGCAATCCATGCGGCTCGCGTGTTTAACAGTGCCATCCAATTGGTGAGCAGGCCCTCGTCATCCTTGCTCTTGTTACGGTGTATCCATGAATGCGCGACCAGTGCCATAAGGACGACCAGATTCAAAAAAGCCCAGAATTTTACGGTGGTGTTGGCTTGGGCGAATTGTTGCTTACCCAGGGCTGAATCCCATAAAAAACCAAAGCAAAGTGCCACACAGAAGTAAGCACTTCCTGCCAGTAGCTTCAGTTCTGTTCGTGGTAATTTGATGGTTATACTGATAAGGGTCGCCATTAAAAGTGAACCGACAAGGTTGAAGAGGATAAACAAGCCGGGATTGCCTGTGGAGGCGTCGCCGGCTCCTTTTAGACTTAGGGCAAGTCCAACAATATAAAGGGCACAATTGCCGGTTAGAAAATCCCGGCCAAGCTTGGGGTCAGCCAACAGGATCATTATCTCAATTCCTACGGCTGCAAGTATCAGTGTTTGATGGTTTACGAAACAAAGGCCAAAGGCGAAATAGGCCAGATAGAGGTAGAGTCGGTCCTTTGGAATAAAGAACCACCGCATTAGAAAGGTTAAGGTAAGGGCAAAGGTAAAAATGCTAAGTGTGTAAACCTCTACAATGACTGCCTGGCTCCAGATGAATCCGTTAAAAGCAAAGATTAAGCCTGAAGAGGTTCCTGCGGCGACACACAAAGTTTGCAGTTGTTTTGATGAAATTCCCTTGAAATAACTAATGCTCGATAAAATCAGATTTGAACCTCGCGACACCATTAGCGCCAGCAGTCCTGCCGACAGAGCCGCTGCAACCGCTGAGCTGACGGCTACGCGCCAGGCAATATTTGAAAAGGGCAGAATCTTGGTGAAAACCCAGGAATAGATGGTCCACATTGGGTACCCGGGGGGATGGGGCACCCCCGCATACATGGAACCGACTGCCAATTCTCCGGAATCCTCCAGCGTAACATCCGGGGCCAGCGTGTATAGGTAGACAGCCAAACTGAGCAGAAGTGTGATAAATCCAGTTAACCAATCAACTTTTGTAAAGAATGACTTGGTCGTCGGGTCGCCTGTTTGGTTATCCTTCTTGTGCACTATGGCTTATGTAAATTCATTTGGCGAGCTTGAGTGAAGTGTAGAAATTAGACCCTGTTTATATTCCTTTTGACCTTCGCTATACTTTAGTGCTCCAAAAACGGGGCAAGTATCTTCGTGACACTGTCTTGCTGTCCATCAGACGTTATTCAAATTGCCTGAGTTATTGCTTCAGAACAGATGTGGCTAAATATAGACATGCTGAACATTTCTGTGATGGATGTTTTAGTATTTGGGTGGGGATAAAAACTAAAAATCTACTGTAAAGCGGCATATTTTCAGGTGATTTAATGGATGCTGGACTGTTGGCATCTTGTCTGCTTAAGGCCACAGGTCGACTAATCGACAATTCAATGAGTTTCAGGGTTCGTAGGCTCATTGGACTGGCCAATAACGGACTGGAGACCAATCAATGAAAAAAATAGAGGCGGTAATCAAGCCGTTCAAACTGGAAGAAGTGAAGGATGCCCTTGCTGAGGTGGGGATAGAGGGCATGACTGTATCTGAAGTTAAAGGTTTCGGTCGGCAGAAGGGTCATACCGAGATTTACCGAGGCAGTGAGTATACGGTGGATTTTTTGCCAAAAATAAAAATCGAAGTCGTAGTGGCTGACGGCTCTGTTGAGTCGGCGACCAAGGCGATCACTGGAGCAGCCAAGACCGGCAAGATCGGTGATGGCAAAGTATTTGTGTCTTCAGTTGAACAAGCCCTTCGAATTCGCACTGACGAAACGGGAGACGAGGCCCTGTAACCCAAACGTATTATAACCCTTAACTGCTTAAATAATGAAAAAACTTTTTCCAATATTAACTGTAACGCTGGCTTTATTTGCCGGTCAGCTGATTGCAGCCGACGCAAATGGATCTGCTGGTTCCGAGCCGGCTGCTGAAGAGAAAACCGAAGAGCCAGCGGCAACTGAAGAGGCACCTGCCACACTGGATTCAGGAGACACGGCCTGGATGATTGTCGCAACAGCTCTTGTGTTATTAATGACCATCCCTGGATTGTCGCTTTTCTATGGCGGGCTTACCCGTAAGAAAAATGTGTTATCAGTGTTAGTCCAGTGTTTTGCCTGTACAGCCTTGATGACTCTATTGTGGACGATCTATGGTTACAGTCTGGCTTATACGGAGGGCAATGCCTTCATAGGAGGCCTTGATAAACTCTTTTTAAAGGGAGTAGGAGTGGATACTGTGTCTGGAACGATACCAGAGTCAGTATACTTCACCTTCCAGATGACTTTTGCAATCATTACCCCAGCTTTGATTGTGGGGGCTTTTGCTGAGCGCATGAAGTTCAGCGCGGTGATGATCTTTTTGACCCTATGGTTCACCTTTTCCTACCTGCCGGTGTGGCACATGGTTTGGGGTGGCGGTTACCTCGCCGAAAAATGGGAGGCCATCGATTTTGCTGGAGGCACCGTAGTTCATATCAATGCTGGTGTAGCCGGTTTGGTGGCCTGTATTCTCCTCGGTAAACGGAAAGGTTTCCCCGACAGTCCCATGCAGCCTCACAACGTACCGTTTGTTTTAATCGGCGCAGCACTTCTATGGGTTGGCTGGTTCGGTTTCAATGCGGGTAGCGAGTTGGCTGCTGATGGCGTGGCCGGCATGGCTCAGTTGGTTACTCAGGTGGCAACCGCAGCCGCTGCTTTCACATGGATGATGATCGAATGGCTCGGCAAGGGCAAACCCACTGCAGTGGGAATCGCCACAGGTGCTGTAGCCGGGCTGGTCGCGATTACTCCGGCTTCAGGGTCGGTTGGTCCAATGGCCTCCATTGCAATCGGTGTGGCAGCTGGCGCAGTATGCTACTGGGCTGCTACTTCACTGAAGAAATCACTGGGCTACGATGATAGTTTCGATGTCTTCGGCGTGCACGGTGTGGGCGGAATTGTTGGGGCGCTTCTGACTGGACTTTTCGTCATTGACGCGTCGACGGGTGCCGAATCCATTGAAAACAATCTAAAAGGACAAGTAGTCAGTGTCCTTGTCACAATTATCTGGAGTGCTGTAGTGGCCTTTATCGCCATTAAAATTGCAGATGTTTGTTGCGGCGGAATCCGTTCGGACGGGGATGCTGAGACAGAAGGGCTTGACCTTGCCGACCATGGTGAGGATGGTTACCAGCTCTAACCCACAGGGTCTTTGATTAGTCACCGGCTGTGCCGTGATTCGGCGCAGCCGGTTGATTGGTTGGAGGGTCCAATAATTTAGGCAATAGCCAAAATAAAACAAAAACACAGACAAACAGCAAATGAGTAAACATAAGTTGGAATATATCTGGCTCGATGGCTACAAGCCGACCCAGAGCCTGCGCAGTAAAACGATGATCGAGGATGACTTCAGTGGAGAGCTGAAGGACGCTAAGCAGTGGTCTTTTGATGGGTCCTCAACCGAGCAGGCCGAAGGGAGCGACTCAGACTGCCTTCTGCAGCCGGTCGCCGTATACCCTGATCCTGACCGCTATGGTGGAAACGGTTGGCTGGTGATGTGCGAGGTTTTAAATGCGGACGCTACGCCGCATGAGTCGAACGGACGGGCTACCATTGAGGATGAAGACAATGACTTTTGGTTCGGCCTGGAACAGGAGTATACCCTGATGGATACCGACACCAACCTGCCTCTGGGTTTCCCCAAGAACGGTTTCCCGGGCCCGCAGGGTCCCTATTACACATCGGTCGGTGCACGAAATACGTTTGGCCGTGATATCGTTGATGAACATC
>CAZAIZ010000038.1:0-9744 GCA_964485275.1 uncultured Pedosphaera sp. | reverse complement strand
CTGGTGGCCGGGGTGGCGCAGCTTCTTTACCAACTCCCCACTTTATGGAATGAAGGTTTCCGACCCCAATGGATTTCGCCCTGGGCAGATGATTCAGTTCGAACAATTCTTCAGCGTTTAGGCCCAGGAGTGATCGGGGTAGCGGCCTTTCAGCTTAATGTATTGGCAACCTACTGTATCGGCTTTTTCGTGGGCGAACACGTGGTGGCTTCCTACGGGTATGCGGTAAGGTTGCTTGAATTACCCCAGGGACTCTTCGCGGTCTCCATGGCGACATTTTTATTGCCCGCCTTGGCGGGGCTTGCCGCAGAGAAAAAATTTGATGATTTCAGGAATAATATTGATGAGGCAGCACGGCATTTGCTTTTCCTTAACCTGCCGGCTGCGGTGCTCCTCTTTGTTTTGGCTGAACCGATTGTGCAGCTGCTCTTTCAATACGGGGCTTTCACGCAGGAATCGACCGAACGTGCAGCCTGGGCCTTGCGTTGTTTGGCGCCTGCGTTACCGGGCTATTCACTCGTATTGATTCTGGTCCGGGCTTTCTATGCCCTGGGCGATATCAGAACGCCGGTTAAGATTAGTATGGCCTGCCTGGGGATCAATCTTGTGTTGGCACTGTTTTTGGTATCCCAGTTTGAACCTGGACTTCGGCAGGGGGCCTTCGGTATTGCCAATACGATTAGCTCCACCCTCAACGCGGCTCTATTGTGGCGTGCTCTGCGCCGCAAGGATGAGTTGGCACCCATTGCCCTGCCCGGTCTAAGAAAGCAATTGCCGGTGATGGCGGTGACCGCAGCCTTGGTTGGTGTGTTTGGTTGGTGGTTGGGCCGGGAACTGGGGGTGGAACAGGTCGCGGTGAGTGCACGCTTGAAGGCGGTGTTTTTGCCGTTACTTGGAGCAGGGGTTTTGTATTGGGTGCTGAGTGCTTTGGCGGGCATGGATTCACCCAGAGCTATTCTTGGAATTTTCCGTCCAACCAAGCGTGAATAGCCTGTTTTTACAGCAAAAAGATTGCGATTTGCCGTTTTCGGGTTACATTGCCTTAGCGGGTTGGCGAGGCATGGAACCTGTCGTTGGCACTTGCCGGATGCTTCGTCGATTCTCTTTGGAATCCAAATGAAACCGTTTCTAGCCATTGATGCTGGTGCTGCCAACCTGAAGGTTGCCCTGTTTGAACCCCGTGATAATGGGACCTTGGTGTTGTCCCGTTACGAGGTGTTGTCCCTGGGCCAGCGAGGTTTGGAGGAGACGGACCGAACGGATCTTCTCACAGAGACATTGAAGGCGATGCTTGATCGCCATGAGATTCGAGCCAAGGGAATGGAGGCCAACATTTGTGCTCCGAGCTACCAGTGTTTTACCAAGTTTCTTCGTACTCCTGTAGTGGAAGGTTCAAAGGTGGGGCAAATAGTCCAATATGAGGCCGCCTCACAGGTTCCTTTCCCTCTTGATGAAGTTGAATGGGGATATCAACCCATGGGCGAGTCGGACACGGGGGAACTGGATGTCATGCTTATGGCCCTGAAGGATGAGATTATTGAAAGCCTTTCCACGGTGTGTAACACCATGGGCATCCGCCTTTCGGTGGTGGATGGTTCCCCGGCGGCCTTGCGTAATGCCTTCATGCACAATTATGCAGAGGTGGAAGGCTGTTCGATGTTACTTGATATAGGATCCAAGACCACCAATGTGATTTTCATTGAGGGTGACCAGTTTTTTGTGCGGAGTATTAATTTTGGATCCAATGCAATTACCCAAGAGTTTGCCAAGGAATCCGGTTTGGAATGGGCACAGGCCGAGGAATATAAAGTGGCCTACGGGTACGTGCACCTGACCAATACCGAGGAACCGACAGATCCCTACCAGTCAATTCTGGTGCGCACAGCACGCAATGTGATGACTCGGTTGCATCAGCAGGTGGCACAGACGATTCAGTATTACCGTTCGCAGCACGGGGGGCAGTCTCCACAACAGATCTATCTTGGTGGTGGCGGTGCATCGATGATCTATACTGCGGAATTTTTTATCGAGAAATTCACTCTGCCAGTCGAGTTTTTTAACCCCTTTCGAAACATGGAAATTGGACCGGATGTTGAACGTCAGGCCCTTGCTGCCAATGCGCACTGGTTGGGCGAAGTTTCCGGCTTGGGTTTGCGGGCAACGACAATGGGGCTCATTGAGTTTAATCTGCTTCCGACACAGGAGAGGATTAGCCGGCAAATTGAAAAAAGAAGTCCATATGCGATCGCGGCGATTTTTTGTGCCGGCTTGATTTTCTTTGTACAGGCTGCGGCCAATAACAGTGTTGCAAACAAGAAGAAGGCATCGGCTGGAAAAATCGAGGGCGAACTGAGCCAGTTTAGCGGAGTGGCCTCTCAAGTGGCTTCAGCCGAAATCCGTGAGGCCGAACAAAAGGCGTCCTCCGAAAAAATGGCAAGTGCCCTGAAAAGCAGATATTACTGGATTAATCTGGTAAATGGTATTCAAGGCGTGCTTTCCAAATTGGAACCGGAGGTTTATATCGTGAGTGGCCCGAATGAGTTGGCAGCTATTACCAATCGGGTTGATGAGTTGGTGGCACATTACGAGAACGGCGAGCATGGGGCAAAACCACAGGGTGTGACCAAAGCCGAAACGGCAATATGGATACAGTCCCTTACCAGTACCCAGCCAACGCTGGCCGTTGCAGCTATGGGTGGCTCAGGTAATCCAGAGTCAGGCATGATGGGGCCTGGCAGTGGCCCAATGGGTCCACCACCCGGGGGTATGATGGGCGGTAATCCAGAGGGTGGCAGTGGTGGGGGTCTTGGTGGCGGTGGATTTCAGGCCGTGTTCTCCGGTTCCACTGAGCCCACAGAGCGGGAGCCCGTTCATGTTGTGTATTTAAAATTGCGGGCAAAAAATGTCCTGCCTCGCGAACGGGAGACGCAGAATCGGGAGTATACCCAGCTTGTAGCCAAGCTGTTTCGGCAAAACGAAATGTTTAGTGAATCAGAGGATGAAACGAAGGTGATAGGGGCAATTCCCAATGTTGATTCGAAAGAACGTTGGTTTGATTTTGTGATGCAATTAAAACTGACTGACTCGATTAAGTTGAAAAACAAGGAATTGGAATAGGAGGCAGGAATGGACAAAAAAAAGGTCATTTATTACTCAAAGAGGCATGCTTTCGGGGTTCTTGGATTGTTGTTCGCTATTGGTTTTATAGCTGGGGGGTTTGTCTGGAAAGGGAAAACGGCCGAAAACATGAAGAATGCAGATGCTGCATATGACGCGGCACTTGCGAACCGCGACAAAATTCAAAACGCCCAAATAAAGGTGGATATCAAGAATGTTGAGGTTTTGGGGCTGGTGGCTGATGACTATGAAGAGTTTACCAAGGAGGCTGGCAATCTCCTTGTGACACAGCAGATAAACCAGATGACCAGTAACGAATTCATGAATTTTATGACCCAGACGATTGTTCTTTTGAACCGGAAGGCCACCAACAATTTGGTGAAATTGCCCAAGGATTTACTGAAGCGTTCGGATATTAACTTTAGTTTCACCTTTGCCCCGCTGATGGAGGCGGCAGAAATATCCAAGGATAAAATTCCCGAGTTGCAAATCCAGTTGGAAGATATCAAGGAGATTGCCGATGCACTCTTTGAGAACCGAATCCAGTCTCTGGAGCTCCTGCAGCGCAACCGCGTGACAGACGAGGATCGCAGGGCAGGGGCAAATCCCAATTATCTGGATACCCGAATGGCCTATACAAACAGTATTTCTGTGGTTCGCCCGTACACGGTAAAGTTCCGGTGTTTGAGTGATGGTATTGCAATGGTTCTCTCTGGGTTTGCGAAAAAGAAGACGTTCTATGTGGTGCGCACTATGGAGGTGACTCCTGCTGGAGCATCTTCGGCGACGGGAGGTGCAGGTGGCTCCGGATTTGACCCAGAGAGTGGAAGCGGGAGTGGTTCTCCGGGGGGCAATCCCGAGGGGGGTAGTGGTGGCCCCTCCAGTGGTAGTCTTGGTTCAGGTAGCGGCGGTAGTTTTGGTTCAGGTGGTGGCGGTAGTTTTGGTTCAGGTGGTGGTTCTCCTCCCGGATCATCGGAGCCACCAAAGATGGCTTTGCCTCCCGCATACATCAGTTATCTGGTGCAAAATGGGTTAACGGCTTTTCCGGCTACAAATGTGGTTGGAGAGACATTGTTGGAGGTGGTTTTGGAATTGGATGCAGTGCGGCGTATTGGTGCCCCTGGCGATCCTGCCCCTGCGGGCCAATAGCAGTTTGAATCATGGGTTTTCTTGATTCAGTCTTAAAAAAGAAAAAGGAACCTGCCGAGGACGGAGTCGATGAGGCTTCCGGCAAGCCTGAACCAGTCGTTGCAGCCGGGACGAAGCCCAGCCCGCTTGCTAAACTTAAGGGGGTTTTAGATCATCTGGAGAAGATAATCCTTGGGTTGGTATTGTTGGCCGTGGCGACTCTGTCCGTAATGACGTTGCTGGCAGCAAGGAAAGACGTTGCCGCCATTGATGGGGGTGAAAAGGGCGTGGTTTTGGGCGGCAGCATCTTGGCTTATGAGAACGAACGTCCGACAGGTCTCAATGACTTGATCAAAAAATCCAAGGAGGATCCGGAGGCTATTAGCCTGAAAGGCACAAACCACCTCGTCTTTAACCCCAGAGCATGGAAGGAGATACCTCAGACTAATGGGGAAGCTCCGCTCCTGGTTATGGATTCTGTGGATGCCCCCCTGGGCGTTTCCGCCCTTCAAGTCTCGAGCATCACAAATTTTAAAGCCTATTTAAATGCCCGTGCGTTTATTGGTGGAGGCATTGTCCGGCACGAATTTACCTGGCTTGATCGCGAATATCCCGTAATTCCCTATCAGATGATGAATGTGGGAAGGGCGCTGAATCCGGTTAAAACATTCTTTCCCCAAAGACCGATGGCTTCAGCTTTACTGTCCAAATCAGCAACCGGATGGTCGGCGGACCCGAGGGGAGACCCCAAGCCTCTTCACGGGTTTACCGGACGAAATGCCTGGATGTTACAGCTCCACCCAGAATGGGAGATAAAGGTAAGATTCAAGGCCGCCTCGGACGCAGGTCCGGCCCAGCTTGCCGCGGCTCGTGCGCGGCCGGACAAGACCGTTCCCAATGTGGTATACGATCTGGACATTGTTAAAGGTGTAAAGGATGGACTGTACCCTTATGAGACCAATTCGGTTAGGGCTGTATCTGGCATAGCGATTGAAGAGCTGCGAGGGTATGCAGCCGATTTCGTGTACCAAACCAAGTACCACAAAAAAATGGAGCTAAAAAATTTCCGAGTCGGTCGCCACTTGATGATTGATGGAGAGGTCTTCAGAGTGTTTCGAATTACATCTGACACCGTTTCATTGGTGTCAGATCCGGTCTATGGAGGAAATGGTAAAATATATGAAAAACCGTATCCTGCTCCTGTCATTGCGCCTCCTCCGGCAGTAGTGCCTCCTCCGGCAGTAGTGCCTCCTCCGGCAGTAGTGCCTCCTCCGGCTGGGTCATAATAATTTATCCTTGAAGAAATATAGTCGGTCTCCATAGTTCCTAAGGAAGTGGGTGAATCGCTGGGGGCGATTTCTATTAAGGGGAATCATGAAAGAGGGTGGAATTATCTTATTGGCGGGGCTTGTTATAGCCACGTTTAGTTCGTTCACTAATGCTCAGTCACCACCACCCTTGCCAGAACCGACAGCCGATACAATCGCCCGCGCAATAGAGGCTGAACGTAAGAGGCGGGAATCAGCTCTGCAGAGCCCTATAACGCAAATTGGCATTCAGCGTGCCCAGCAGATTCAAACCGCGTTGCGAGAGGTGAACCTGAAATCTCAGGAAACAAGGATTTTGATCGAAAACAACGTTGAGCGAGCTCAAAAAGCGGTTACCCCGCAACTTGCGGCTACCTTTTATGAGGATATTATTCGGTTGGACTATGCTTTCCGGAATTATACCACCCTTAAACTTGAGGGTTTACTCGATGATCCTACCAACACAGCGCGAATACAGGCCTTTGCGTTGCTGGATGATGTTTTGGTGCCCGCCCGTGAGGTGTATGTAACAAATCGCATTGCATTGGCTGAAGCGGCACAGCAGCGACGGGAATATGATGAAGCCCGTCAAATCATCGATATGGCAATACTGATTCTGCCAAAAGACCAGAAATTAAAGGATTTCAAGAGGTTCAACGAGAAGGCGGAGGCTCGTTTTCGGAATGCTTCTCCCGGCACGGATGTGGCAGCTCGCTTGCAGGAGTTGGAAAACCGGAAAAGGCAGGTGGCTGTACTGTTGCGTGATGGCAAGTTCTTGTGGGAAGCACGTGATTTTGATGAAGCGGAGGATAAGTTCAATCGCGTGATCAAGCTCGATCCAAGAAATGACGTTGCCTACAACTATTTGCGCTTAATTAATCGTGTGCGAAATGATGATGCCGTCCTGGCCCGGGAGGTGAATTTCCGGAATATGGTTCAGGAGGTAAACGATAAATGGCGGCCTCCGGCCCATCAGGAGAGCTTGCCTGTCCCCAATCCCGAATGGATGCAACGTACCCGCGGTTCGGCCGGTGCTCCCAGCGGTCCTGGCGGGATGGGGGCTAACATTAGTGTCATGCAGAAGCTTCAGACTATACGCATTCCCGAGGTCGCCCCTCTGGACGGGTTCTCGTTAAATGAAGTGATTACACTTCTTGATGAGGCGGCTAAAGTGCATGATCTTTCGACTGTAAACCCGAACGAAAAAGGGGTGAACATGATGATTAGTACCCGCCTGCCACAGAAACAGGTTAGTGTTAACGTGGGAGGAATGGGTAATATGGGGATTGTGGGAAGCGGTTTTGGACCGCCTCCACAGATCAATATGGAGAGCGGACTCCCCATCAGGAATCGCGTTGCGCCTGGCCCCGGTGGCAGCATGTCCAGCCAGTTTGAGCCGAAACCTTCCACGAATACTTTGCCTCGAGGTGTAACTCCGGGGAATAATGGACAACTCGATCCCACCAAAGTACTTGTCCGTGGACTTACAGCGCCATTACGTAACTTAACTTTGGCCCAATTGCTGGATAATGTGGCTGAGGCTTGTGATTATCCAATGCGTACTGTAGTGCGCAACGGTGTGGTTGTATTTGAGTATAGGCCTTCAGATAGTGATTTCGTACAGCGCAAATTCACTATTAAGCCCAATACTTTTTGGCAGCGGTTGGCTACTCACAATTCGAAAGTGGCAGGATTGCCATCAGGTGTGCCGGCTGACTTTTATGGTAAACAGGCTAATGGCGGCAGCGGTGAATCTTCCGGTACAGGTAGTGGCGGTGGTGGCGTCGGCGGGGTAATTAATAATACCCAGGCTGCCCAGCAAATCCTGTCGTATCTGCAGAGCCAGGGCATTAACGCTGCACAGGTTTTCTTTAATCCCAGTAATGGACAGCTCCTGGTGCGTGCGCCTCTGGCTGATTTGGACCTGATCGAACAAGCCATTGAAATCCTGAATACCTCCCCAGAGCAACTGTACATTGAGGCAAAGTTTGCGGAGATTGAATTCAATGATGGAGAATCACTTGGATTCGATTGGTATTTGGGAAATTCGACTTTAATGGGGGACAAGATCATTCAGGGAGCTGGTCCGCAACCGACTTTCATTGGGGAGCCAACGCCCAACAATCCCAGTGGATTTTTCCCTTATCCGGGAACTTTACAGGGTGACACATTTGTCCCCAGCCAATACAGCATCATGCCCAGCCCGAATGAAGGGCGACTGACTTCATCCTTCAAGGGTTACGGTAATCCGCTCTGGACATTTACCGGGATTATGACTGATCCACAGTTCCGAATGGTTATTAATGCAATCAGCCAACAGGAAGGAGCAGAACTTCTTTCGGCACCGCGCATCCTAGCAATTAGCGGGCAACAAGCGAACATTTCGGTTCAGGATCAGAGGAATATCGTTACTGGAGTGGTTCCGACATTCACCCCTGGGGCGGGTGGGGGAGGCTTCGGTGGGGCAGGAGGAGCCGGTGGCGGTACGGTTGCACCGGTGATGAGTTCTCAAAATATGGGACCGCAATTGGATGTATTGCCCTATGTGAACTCCGATGGATTCACAATTGAAATGTCGTTAGCACCGCGAATCACGGAGTTTCTCGGTTACGAGGAATCAACCTTTGAGGCAGCGGTGTTTGCCGCCGGAGGAAACGTGGTGCGCTCGGCAGTGCCGATGCCACGTATTCGAACACGAAATCTCAGTGTTCAATGCGTGGTTTGGGATCAAACCGTACTTGCTTTGGGAGGGCTCATTTCAGAGAACGTACAGACCACACGAGACAAGGTGCCTTTCCTTGGGGATGCTCCGTTTATTGGGCGTCTTTTCCGGGGTAAAGGACGCAATAGCAAGAAGAAGAACATGGTGATTTATGTGAAACCAACGATTATTGATCCGGCAGGTCAACCGAAGAATCGTCCGGCTCAATTACCTTTCTCAAGAACTGCAGCACCTGATACAATGGGCTTGGTGAACCCTCAGGCTCCTGGAGGGAATCCTGGTGGAGCCGGTGAGGGGGCGGGTCCAGGCCGATAACGATCTTAGTGAGCCAGCCCGATACTTTGCGGCTATTGATAGTGGACGGGCATCATTTTGCCTATCGCGCTTTTTACGCCATTCGCTCGATGAATGCCCCTGACGGTTTTCCGACTAATGCGATCTATGGCTTTATCAAGGCAATGGAGCGAATGAGGGAACGGGTTGAGCCTACCCACATTGCAGTTATATGGGATGGGGGACTGGATGAGGAACGTATTGAGTCTCTAGAGGATTATAAGGCTGAACGAGAGCCGATGCCCGATGATATGGAGCTCCAGCTTGATGGGATTGTTCAGTGGCTTGAGTCCACTGGAATTTTTACCTGGTGCCAGGATGGCGTGGAAGCTGATGATGTGATAGGTACTCTTGCGTGGCAGGCGGAGGCTGTTGGTTTTACCATTGTTATAGCCAGTTCCGATAAAGATTTTTTTCAGCTCATCAATCCCAACATAAGTATGCTAAATCCCAACGATAAAAGCGGCAATTTATGGGGTGATTCCCAGGTGGAAGCAAAAACGGGTGTTTTACCTCATCAAATTATCGATTGGCTTAGTTTAATGGGTGACTCGGTGGATGGCATCCCCGGCGTACAGGGGGTGGGACCCAAAACTGCGGCCAAGCTTTTGTCAGAGTTTGGGGCCGTTGATGCGATATATGAAAAACTGGACTCGATTGCCTCGGAAAAACTTCGGAATCGGCTCGCAGATGCCGAAAACGATGTTCGGCGCAACCAACAATTGGTTGGGCTTAAAAAGATTCCAGAATGGAATGAATCCTTGAGTGATTTGAGGCCCAAGCCTCGAAATGTTACAGCACTCGAAGGTTTGTATCGAAAATGGAATTTTAGATCCAAACTTGAGGAACTTGGCGAATTCCCCTTCTGATTAGGTAGCTCTCTCAGCGAATCTTATTGACAATAACTCAATTATTGTGAATAAGTGTCTCAAGGAGGGGTTCCTTGAGGAACCAATAACCAGAAATAACCAGTAAGGGTGGGCTATGCCCTCCCCAAGTGCGTGTCGTCGAGACAGGAAAAGTATGCTGGCTGAAATAGTAGGATTATTAAGGGGTTATTATGAAAAATTATAGAATATTCTCATTTATACTCTCATTTATCGTGATAGGTCTACCTGCTGCGGTGGCCCCGGTGGG
>CAZAIZ010000037.1:0-9790 GCA_964485275.1 uncultured Pedosphaera sp. | reverse complement strand
TCCGCAGTTTTAGATGAAATATGTTTTTCGGAAAATTCGGATTTTGGCTGATATTCGCTTTTCCGATAGCTTGAAGAAGCGGAAACGGTTCCCCCAATTCCACCCTTTCTATTTGTAGAGTTGGATACTTAATTACATCTACGATCTCAATACCGAGAGATTGTTTCCATTTTGCACCAGCTTTTTTCGTACCCAAAAGTTCCACAAAAACACGCCCCTCCTTGTTGGCAGCGTTGATTGAATTCTGCACCTTGGAATACCATAATGTCTTAGTTTGTACCGGAGGGCCAGAGGTTGTTGGGCTATCCCCTTCGTTTTTGGAGTTGTCCAGTCCTATTCCAGGTTCGAAGATTACCTCCGCCTCATCTGTCGGAACGTTCTTAGGGAAACTCTCGTTGAAAATAATTTTAATATCTGAAACTCTTGAGTGCGGTATAGAAACAGGTACGCCGCTATGCTGGGATCCTGTCCAGTAAATTTTTCGGACTGGCTTTACAGAGCTGCCAGAGATGATTACCTGCTTCTTTACAGCAGGATAAAATATGCCTGCCTCTTCACTCCACATTTCTGTCACTTTCCCACTCTCTGTCAGAGTGTGCAGTTTGATTAAGTCCGAATGTGGCGCAATCTCGGTCGACCAACCATCTGCAGTTAGGTTTGTTGGAGGATTGACTACTTCAGGCAACTTTCTTACCCAGACGATTTCCACTGGTCCTCCACGAGTTGCGTATAAGGCCTCCGAATTATCACTCCAATAAAACCGACCGTAATTGACAGCGGTTGGCAAATCTGACTCGTAAGCATTATGGGGCTTTGCCCTCCAGTAATCATAGCGCTGTGTCGAAGCCGCCGGGGTAGTTAAAGTTCCTGCTGTGGTCGCATTACTAGAGCTGGAATCCATGACAAAAATAAATGAGTCCGAGCCGGTGGTAGACGTCACAACGAATGTCCCGTTGTACGATGACGGACTCGCGCCTGATATAGTGAAAGCATCCCCGCTCGAAAGACCGTGGTCACTTGCACTTACCGCCGTCACAGTTGCACTTGCAGCGGTCACAGTTCCACTCGCGCCACTAGAAAAAGCAACCTTATCAATAACCCAGTTCGGTTTAGCTCCCGTGGCACAATCACCGTACAAGGCCACGAACCGGACCGAAATGACATCCCCGGCGGCAAATGTCCCCAAGCTTGCCGTTGTGGCGATGTAAGAACCATCCGCATAACCGGCAGAAGTCCCACCGAATCCATTCTCGCCTTTTGCGATTCCGTTACCCGCGATGGCAACATTCGTATAACCGTTTGCAGAAAATGCATCCTTTCCCACATCCGTATAGTCATCGCCATTAACACTGATCCAGAGCTGACCCGAATCCAACATGTCTGCCTCAAAGGCATGACGATGCTCAACGCTCAAGGTCACCTCGCCAGCGGCGGCAACAACGTAATTCGGGCTGGTAAGGAAATCGTGGTATGCGTCACGGCAGGTAGTTAAAGTTCCTGCTGTGGTCGCATTATCGGCGTACACACTTTGGGTGATGATGAGGCGGAAGGCTTCATTGTCATCCGTCTCCGGGTTATCCACCGAAGAGAAAGTGCTGCCCGTAAAACTTGGGGTGGTCATCCGAAGACGGAAACCATTATTGGCGTCCGGATTCTCGAGCCAGCCCAAGACGATGTCGGTCACGTCGATCTGGCCGTCGTCGCTCTCAGGGTTACCGGGGTCTCCGCCGAAGAACCCCGTCGAGTTCTTCGGCGCTCCGAACTGGGCGTCGTTGCCGATGATGAATGCATCTTCGGTAGTCGTGGTTTCGAAGATCGGATAATTGTTCCCTTCGGTGTCCCATGCTTCGGTTACTCGTGACAGCTCCAGATCGCTGGCAAAACCCACCGTGTCCAAATCATTGAGTTTATTCATTTGGTGAACCACCAAGCGGGCGGATAACAATCTCTTTTCCGAGTCGATCTCGGAAAGATCAAATCCAAAAAAGAGTTGAGTTTTCAGTGGGCTATTCGGCTGACTCGTCTGGCGCTCTCGAACGTAATAAGGCTCATCCGAGAGCCAGTGTCCTTCATCCACGGGGTCGGTCGCTGTGCCACCCTTACCAACCGTTTGCGAAACGCTTGGTGTCAGTTCGGTCACCTTACTTGGGCTGGAATCCATGACAAAAGTAAACGAGTCCGAGCCGGTGGTAGAGGCCACAGCGAATGTCCCGTTGTACGGTGACGGACTTGCGCCGGATATAGTGAAAGCATCCCCGGTCAAAAGACCGTGGTCACTTGCACTTGCCGCGGTCACAGTTCCACTCGCCGAGGTCGACAGTGAAGACAGGGTCACGTTATCGGCCACACCGCCTTCTGAGACCCACTGTCCATCATCATACTCCCAGGGACCCCAGGGAGCGGGAACAGCACCCACTGTTTCCACCGTGAATCCTTCGCCATCACTGGTGAAGTCATAGTTGCTCGCCGAGGTCGACAGTGAAGACAGGGTCACTTTACCAAACATCAAATCGTTCACGTCAGTCACCGGAGGCTCGATAACTGCGCCAAACAAATACTGACTTTGCTGGGAATAGAAAGTGCCACCCACGAGCGTGTTTTTAAGCGAATATACACCGGTCTTCTTTGGTTCTGGAACGACTTCAATGATTTGTCCGTCGTCGTCTAAGTTGGTCCCGGGAGTGGCCGCGGCAAAGCTCATCACCGACTTAAATTGATTGGCAGTAGCTGTGTCTGGAATGTCCTGTTGAGTTTCGAAAAGAATATTGAATTCATTCTTATTTGAATCCAGCTCTGGAATCTGAGCACTTGTGGATTGACAAAGCGCGATAACAAATAGAAACAGAATTCTAATTCTAGAAATTTTCATATTATTTACTTAGTAACAAACAGAACACTCATTGACTTGGCCATCAGGCGAGAAACAACTAAACGACCAAGTGTTACACTTGCCTTTTGTTGTTTTTTTAAATGCATATAATCAAAATGCCTCAATCAAACGAGTAACGATTAACTCAAATCACTTAACTCGCATTATATATGCGAGAGCATAGTACTTCGGAACAATAGAAAAAGGAGTGGATTTCATTTTGTTGGCATAGTTACTATCTGTAACAAAAGCGTGTTGGTGCTCGCTTTTATATGAAGATACTTTACCAAGACTATCATTAATAAATGCAACTCCAACAGCAGTTCCATGACTGCCTTTCGCAACGCTCCAATAGTCATTACCTAGATGTTCATGAGCCCCGTCTTTGTTGGTTGTGCCTGAATGCTGATGGGGAGGAAGATTCTCCGTCTCTAATGTAACTTGGTCGTGGCCGCCTGAATGATTTATTGGTTTAGATTTATCTAATCCAGGTCCCGCAAGATCTAGAACTGCTCCGACAATAAATCTTCCACTCAAATCTGGTGTGTGTATATCCCCGACTTTTTGACCGTCACAAACCGCCCAACCATCAGGGACGTCAGATCCTGACCACATGATAATCCCGCCCAACGGTACTGTTCCAAATCCTATAAATTGACCCGTAGTTTCTATGTTTCCATGAACCGTTGCTTTTTTTGATGCTGTAGTTGTGCCTACTGTTAAATCCTCCGTTACTGAAAGCGCTCCGCTCAATGTAGATGCTCCTGTTACTGAAAGAGTTCCTTCCAATGTAGATGCCCCCGTTACTGAAAGAGTTCCGTGTGCAGTTGTTCCAGTATCGTCAACCTCTAATATAGGATTTGTGTTAAAAGAAAGCTTGTCAGCAGTTAACGCTCTAAAGCTATAAGCTGAAGGCAGAAGTTTTAGTCTGGGGGTCAAAACATTGCTGTCAACCGTGATCTCGATGAAACGTGTACCCCCCTCAAAAACGTCCCCCAAGTCCCTCCGGCTTGAGTGATCCGGAACCGGAGACCAGGCTCCTTGGCCAAGAATAACGCTAAAGTTACCGGCATTTACATGGACTTGCTGGGTCTCCGCCCACTGAAGATTCCCGCTTTGTTCAGCATCGAAAATACTGAATTTGATCGTCTTAGTACCTGTGATGGCGTTTCCACCACTATCCAAGATGTAGCTCTGAAAAGACATGCCGTCGAACGGTGCTGGTGACTCGGCCTTTGCTACTACCGACCAAAGACAGATGGACAGAGTGCAAATATACCTTACGAAAATAGCAGAGATGTGAATGCATGCATCTGCCGCTTTGGATTTGGCTTGGTTCATATATATTGTATTATTCATTATTATTTGTTTTGTTACTTAATAGAATTGGCTCGGGAGTGATGCGGCTGAATGCCACTGTGCCTTTCATTCCGTACTGCCGTTTTTCGTGGCCAGTACCAGTTAGCTCTTTTTTCCCAGTTAAAGTGATAATCTCTTCATACTCGCCGGTAATTCTGCTGCTGGTCTGACTTAGACCGCTAAACCCTGGCAAGCTGCCGTTAAGATATAGGATTATATCTCGCTTTATCTCGTACGACTCCTGGCCTTGCGGCAGCTTATTCTCAAATCTAGAGTCTAAGTTGTCGTGGTCTGGGTGATAGGTGTGCAGGAAAGGGTTGGACGCCTGATCATCGTGAGCAACAATTACAGTGGTGGTGAGAGTTCCGCCTTTACTGAAACTTCCACTTAATGGCAATGGTGCATTATCCTCGCTCCAAGGTAGGTGAACAGAGCTGATGCGACGAACTTCAGGTGTATCATCCGGCAGCAATTCGACCCCAGTGGAAAGCAGTTGACTGTTGTTATTCTTATCGTTGCCGATGTAAATTCGCTGTAGAAGATTGGCACTTGAAGTGGCTGAGTCGTTGTTATGAACAATCAGACGCAATTTCATAGGCTTGTCCACTGCCCCCCAGCTGGTATCTGTTTGAGAAACAACATAAGAACCGCTATCTGTTTCAGACTTTGTGCCCTCCCAGTTAAACGGGGGCTGAGTTGGCGGATCCACGATGCTCCATGCGCCTGACGCCATGTCGCTGGTGAAAATATCACTCTCAGCAAGCCGTTGGGGAATTACTGTCTTGGAAACGGTCTTAGAAATGGTCTTGTAATCGTGCCTAAACCAGGTCGGCTGGTCGTCCACGGTCACTGTATTATATTCGGCGTCGGGCTCAGGAGAGTTCTTCATCCAGCGAAGTGTAATATCTCCGGCCACATTGGCTTTGTATTGCTTACCGTTGTCGCCATCAGTCTCATCCCATGTTGGCGTTCCATCAGCCTGTTCAGTTCCGGAAAGTACACTCCAATAGCTTGATAGCGGAACAGTGATCGGATTATCATTCTCGTCATTGGATGGAGGAAGAAGAGTGTCTCCAATGGAAACACCGGTGTAACTCTTATCTCGCACGAAATGCCATTCAGAAATGTCGGCGTCCTCATAAACCGTTACTCCTGACAGAAAAGAAGGCCGAGATATTTTGACGAATTTCATTTCGATACTGTTCTTGTTACCGGTGGGCACTACGACCCCAGAAGCTATAATGAAGTACCACCCCTTCACAAATGCTTCATGGTAAGGCCGAGCCTGCCAATAATTCGCAGGGGTAGTTAGCAGGGTTCCGTTCTCATCCTCTGTCGGAAACGAAAGAGAGTCTCCCACTGATACGTTGTTATAAGACTGTTTCTTAATGAGATAATATATGGAATCTAAAGCAATGTAGTCTTCACCATCTTCACCAATCGGTCTAATTGCAACACCCTCTCTCTTTAACCAAGAAACAGTAATCGGATCACTTGTTGTGCCCGCAACGGCTGCCTTGGCTTGCCCATTGATAATACTTGTTTCCAACACATGCATGCTATGACGCACTTGATCAACGGTTGCCTCCCCTACCCATAATCCGGTTGTGCTTGGCTTGGTAACGGAGAGAGGGAGATCGGTTTGAAGATGTCCTGAATTATCTTTAAAACGCAGTATGCCTGCAAATAAGTCGCCAGCGCTGCCGGAGAGCTCGGCCCAATGGACACCCAGCCAAATTTCGACGATGGAACCGGATTGGCCTATTGGTTTGAGGGTCCAAGATTGTGTATTATCGTTAAGCGAAGAGTATTCATGCGTGAGAAATGGCACGTGGTAGTCACCACGAACAATAATAGGCGGAGTTCCTTTCACTGTGGGGATGCCCTCAGTATTAGGTCCCGTCTCCGAATCTAGTAGCTGCATGGAAACAGTGAGTTCGTTTACCGTTATGTTCTTAAGGGTGATTTTGAAGGATGATAAATCTTCGCCAAACTCTACTCCCGACCAATCCTGCAACTCCAAATCAAACGGGCCATAATATCGATTATACCCTTCTGCCCTTACCCAATAAGCTTGACCTCTTTTAACAGTACTGGTGTTGCGATTAAATAGCTCGAATGGCGTTGGCTCACTTAACCCTCCTCCTTCGTAACTAAATATTTGGGAGCTGGTTCCAAACCCATTAACAGGATTAAGGAAGCTGGAAAATATTGGTGGACTCAAAACGGGCGTAGAAAAACCAATGAAATTTAGACCAGTGCTAGTCCACTGATACCTTGGAGGAACAGGTTTACCTTGTATCTTCCAAGTCATAGCTTTGCTTGATTTTATAAGGTAAGCCGAGTTTCCAATTATTTTATTAAGATCTCCGCGTGAACCAGCCGGTTTGCTTTTGATCCAACTAAGCCATCGAGATGAGCTGGCCGCGGGCTGATCTACTGATTGTACATACTGCAGAGTGGACAACTTGGGCGTCCACATCCAAACCTCCTGAATGCCTTCATTAACTAGACCCTCTATCTCTGTGTGCTTTGCGTCAACATGGGTATAGATTGAATTCCAACCCTCATTTAAGGTGAAATTTTGTGTTTGCCATTGTGCAAAGCCTTGATCAACCAGGCCCGCTAAAAATATAATTAAGGAAAAGTATTTTATGACTATTTTCATCGTTTAGATTCTGTTTCTACTCCTTTATGAAAAGATTCATCGCAGGTGTTGGATCCAATTTCATTGGGCTGCTTAATGGTTGCTGCCCATTTTCACCTCCGAACACGATAACCTGTGCCCCGGTCCAAACAGCGGTTGAACCATAACGAGCACCCACGTTCCCGCCGAGTTGCCTCCAGCGATCTGAAACCGGATCGTAAGCATGAGCATCTGAAAGAGCACCGGCGCCTCCTCTGCCGGCAATAATCACCATTTCCGTGCCAGTCCAAACCGCTGAGTGCAGTTCACGAGCCGAAGGGGCGTTAACCGAGGAGATGGGAGTCCACGAATTTTCCACAGGATCAAACATAAACCCATCTGAATATAACTGGCTTTGGCTGCTTATCCCTCCCCAGATAATCATCCTGTCACCCGTCCATATAGCTGTGTGCCTGTTTCGAGGACCGGGGGATCCGGTCGTGGTAATGGGAACGTTCCCTCCCCCCAAAGATGCTGTTACAGGGACACCACCGCTCAGAGGAATAATACCCCCGTCGCCCAGAGCGCCGGCGATACCTTTCCCTCCCCAGATCAGCACTTTGTCTCCAGCCAGAATTGTCGTGCCCCTGTAACGTGCAGCAAGTGCGCTACCACCAAGGGAAAGCGTTGCCCAAGTATCGGTCACCGGATCATAGAGAGCGCCATCACTCAGGATACCGTTGTTGTTTCGGCCGCCCCAGATGAACATCCGTGTCCCTGTCCAGACTGCAGAGTTACCATAGCGGGCGCTGGGAGAGTTGATGCTGTTCATGGCATGCCAGGATCGATCTGAGAGTCGATAGCGGGCGCCGCTACTGACCAAACCGTTGCTGCCATGCCCGCTCCAGACGATCAACTCAGAGCCACTCCAAATCGCCGAATGCGACGAACGCGCGCTTGGAGCATTAATCGGAGTAATCTCCGACCATGAAGCGGTGGCGGGATTGTATGCTGCGCCTGTTCCAATGTAGGCTTCGGTCCCAATCAATCCGCCCCAGATGACCATACTACTTCCATCCCAAGCTGAAACATGCCCATAGCGACCAGTTGGCTCGTTCGCGGCATCAAAAGAACTCCAGCTATCACCTGCTAAAGAATGTATTTTTGTATATCCCCTTTGCTGAGAATTAGAAGAGGCAAATACTCCATTTAGGCCGCTTAACGACGCAGGTTGTTCTAATAGAGCAATCTTGGCTGTGTTGGCATTAATCGCATCGGCCTGAGTAGATGTGATCCCCGTCTTGGCAGAGTTTAGCTCTATCACATCCCGCAGCCCTTCTCCCAGCGTGGCTTCAGTCACAATTCCATCTGGCAGCTCATCCACCGTTTTTGCCTTTAGTGCAAACCCGACTGCGGTGATCCGGACATCAGGGGAGAGTTGATCGAACACTCCATCACCGGCATCAAACCAAATGCGGACTGAAATGAAATCATGATCAAACAAACCGGGGCTCAGGACGGCCATATTTGTAATCGAGTCATCGCCAAGCGTCGTGGCGAACACACCCCGTACCACCTGTATCCCGAGCGATTTGGTAGGCTCCCCGTTTGTAGTCAGTTCATCATTACCCCAGAGAGTTGCGCCTCCCTGATTAACAATGGCGAACTTGAACTGTCCTGTCCCCTCAAATGGCCTGCTATCATCAAGCACATGCCCCTGAAAGCTAATCAACATTGGGACAGCATTGCACAGCGGCTTAAGGCCAAAAAACAGGACAAGCAGACAGAAATTTGTTTTTGATCCGTTAAGCATATGAATTCTTGCCCTTTTCGCGTTTCTACAAGAGAGGATATAAATCAGAGCAAGACTTGTTACATACACTGCTTTTTTCTCACTATTTCTCTCCGCTTTACTTCAGCGCAAGCTAACTGCCAGTAAAACAGCGGGGCAAAGTACAATAAATTTAACCTCTTACCCCAGAATAAGTTATTAAACCTAATTCTCCTATTATCAACAGGTTGTTATGTGCCGGAAGAACTGAACTCAAAGCAGGCTTCGTCGGCACACATTTATTAGAGGATTAAGATGAAGTGCTAGGCTGGTTTTGTGCGTTGTAAATTCACACAAAAAGGTTAGCGCTGATTCGCGGCTTATTTTGTTTTTGTAAAAGACCAGCGGATCAATTCCTGACGATCCTTGATCAGGATTCCGTTTTTAAGAAGGACTGGCGCAGACCAAGTTGGGCGATCAGCCACTTTGTATTCCGCGACCTTTTTCGACTTGGCTCCCTTGGCTTCGATGATTTGCAGTTGGCCATGGTCGAGCAGGGCAACGATATGCCCTGGGATGGAGAGAAACGCCACGTTTTGACCCACACGACTAGGGCCCTGCCAAATGATGTTGCCCGACTCGGTGTCAATACAGAAAAGCCGGCCCAAACTATGATGGGTCATGCCGTAAAGCTGCCCGTTGTTGATGACAGCTGTGCTCATATCGAGGGAGGCACGTTCTTGGTGCCATTTCTCGGTGACGACCCATTTGCCTTCTTTAATATGTGGATGAACACTTCGCGTGCCTCGGTTTTCGCCACCCACCAAAACATGCCCGTTGTGGATCGTCGGAGTCGGCATGTTTTGATTCGATCCCCGGTGAGGCAGGTGGTACTTCCAGAGGAGTTGACCGGACTGGATTTCGACTCCAAGCAGATCCTCGTGGTTCCATTCGACGATTTGTCGTACGCCTCCAAACTCAGCGAATAGTGGTGAAGCATAGGCGGCTCCGTCTTTACCATGGCGCCAGATTTCCCTTCCCGTTTCTACATCAATCGCTGCAAGGAAACCCTTCTCGTCATCGCCAAAGTGAACATAGAGCCGATCATTAATTACGAGGGGCGAGGTAGCCACACCCCAATATGGATGAGGGCGTTTGCCAAACT
>CAZAIZ010000036.1:0-10005 GCA_964485275.1 uncultured Pedosphaera sp. | reverse complement strand
GACCAATAATGCCTATGATGGTTGCTGTTTTGCCGCCGGTCATGCGCTTCCACCACTGATCGATGCGGCGGCCCCAGTCTTCAGCCTGCTCGGCCGCAGTGATCAGCTGCGCAGTCACATCAACCACAAGCCCGGCACCCATAATTTCGATGAGGATAATCGCCAGCAGCTATACCGGATGATCGGGCATGTGTTTTATCCTGGTCAAAAATTTGACTGGCGAGAAATCCCGAGCAGAAAGGAGATCAAGACTTATGACGAGTTGTTTGTGCCTTTGCCTGAAGACAATCATAGTTTCAACAGCATCGCTCTCAACTTGATGAAAGATTTACCCAAGCCTTTCAAGGGTGATGGGCGGGCCAAGCTCTTGGAGATAGTTCAAGCATGCGACTTCAAGCTCGCCGCCAGGAAGGTGGGCGAAACAAATGGGGCCATTCATTTCCAGTTCGAATTGGGTAATGACTGGACGGTGCCGGGGACGGTGATTACTCCGGCTAAAGTGCGTGGCACCTCGCTACTGGTGGCCGATCAGGGACGTAAGCTGCAGACCGAGCGCGTGAAGGCATTGTTGGACTCAGGCCGGAGAGTGGTGGCAATCGATCCATTCAATTTTGGTGAATCGAAAATCAAGCGGCGTGATTTTTTGCATGTGCTTTTGGTGCATGCCGTGGGCGAACGGGCATTGGGTATTCAATCCAGTCAAATTGCCGCTATTGCCAACTGGGCAAAAAAGGAATTCGGAAGTCCGGTGCGGTTAACCTCGGTAGGAGAGCGCCTCAGCGTGGCAGCACGCATTGCCGCGGTGCAAACTGATGCCATCAGTGGTGTGGAACTGCATCAGCCCATGAAGAGCCTTAAATCAGTCATCAAGGAAAACAAGGGAGCCAACCACATGCCTGAGGTGATGTGCTTTGGCCTGCTTGAATATTTTGACTTGAAGGATATCGAGCGATTAAAGGCATCGCAGTAACGTGACCGACAGGGATAAGGCAAATATGGTTCGCTCCGTTCTTCTTCTCGCTCTCCTATTGCTGACCGACAAGGCTGAGGCTGCCCGGCGGGTGCGGGGTTTTGAAAAGGCACCCCATAATTACTGGACTCGCCCGCTGGCCGATCGATTTACACAGTTTAAGACTGCACTGGAATCAGGCAAGCTGTCACTGGACCGCTCGAGTGAAAAGGCCTTTGTGGTGAGTTTGCTCAAGGCGTTGAATATTTCACCTTCCACCCAGACACTGGTATATTCCACCACCAGTTTGCAACTGCGAAGGATTTCTCCCCGTAATCCGCGGGCCTTATACTTCAATGAGGATGTTTATGTGGGTTGGGTGCCTGGTGGTCAAATTGAGATTGCTTCGATTGATCCTGCACTGGGTGGGATTTTTTATATCTTCGATATTCCGCGCGGTCGTGAGACCCCGGTTCGTATTGAACGCAGTACGCGTTGTTTTAATTGCCATGCGGAATTCGAAATTGGCCGCATCCCGGGTTTGTTAATCAAATCGGTTGTGCCTGGCCCCGGTGGCGGCAGTCTTGAATCGTTTCGAGGCGACCAAACCGGACACAGTATTCCCTTCAAGGACCGGTTTGGTGGCTGGCACCTGACCGGGAAGCACGGTATTACTGAACATTGGGGTAATCTGGTGGGGGAACTCTCGCCCACCGGCCTGAAGAAATATGCCAATCCACCCGGTCGTCAGTTTCGTTGGGAAACCTATCCGGTTGCAACCAGTGATGTGTTGGCGCAATTATTGCATGAGCATCAGGTGGGTTTTGTGAATCGTGCAGTGAAAGCCACTTATGATGTGCGTGGTGCATTGGCCAAGGGAGATGCCCGGGTGGAGATCTCCAAACACGCTGAGGAACTGACGCGATACCTATTATTTACCGATGAAGCTTCGTTGCCTGAAGGAGGGGTTGAAGGAGATCAGTCCCTGAAGGAACACTTTATGAAAAATGCTAAAAAATCCCCGAAGGGCAACTCTCTACGTGAGTTCGACCTACGCACTCGGCTCTTTAAGCATCGCTGTAGTTATATGGTTCATAGTGTGGCGTTTAAGGGTTTGCCCGCGCCTTTGAGGGAGCGAATAGTATTTAGATTGCGAACGGCACTGGATGTGTCCCGCAGAAGCCCGGTGTCACTTCACCTGTCAGATGTCGAGAAGATGGCCATTAACGACATTCTCAGCGCCACGCTAAAAGGTTATCGAAGCGATTGAGCTACCCTCTTTTTGCGAGAATCAAAGCAGACAGAACCTGCGAAATGCTTATGAAAAGAGAAAGGTCTTCATCTGTGAAATGAGCTTCTAGGGAGGTTGAATCAGCACAAAGAACTCCAAGATGGTGCGATCCGAAAGTCAGAGGCGAATATAAACCGGCCTTTATCTTTAACCGTTTAGCCGATTCAGACAAAACCGGATTTTGATGAGACTTCCAAATGAATGCTTTATTTTCACCCAACGTTTTCCTTATCAGCGTGGTGCTGATGGCGGCTTCATGCGTGGGGTAATATGCGGCCGCGACCAATTCGCGCCCGTTGGGTTCGTTTAAAAGAATTACACTTCGTTCCACCTGCTCCATGAGAGAAGCGATATCTTCGATGACCAGGGGGAGTGCTTCGCTCATTTCCTTGCTCGATATATTATTCGCCATCTTGCCGAAAAAGTCTGCGGCAATCTTGGTTTCTGCTGCTGTTGTGATGATTGAGGACTGTTGGGCCAGAACCTTGATCTGTCCACAGGGTTCAGGACCGCCCAATTGGTCTCCAGACAGGGCTACTCTGTCCCGTATATGCACATCAAATAACTCATCTAAATCAAGGTCGTCATCCGAGATATCCGCTTTTTCGATGGTCAGTCTGGATTCGCCCATCATTAAAACATCTCCCGTGTGAACGCGTGCAGGCTCCTGTAAGGGTTCACCATTAAGCTGGCTGCCGTGAGTGCTATTGGTATCTTCATACCAGAACCCGTCAGGGCATAGCCAAAGTCTGCCGTGCATCCTGGAAGCCATCGGGTCGGGTAACCTGAGGTGGATATAATTTCCCCCCCCCCGGCCGATCAAAATTTCTGGCTCCTCGAAAGTTACTGACCAATCTACGTTTGGGGATTTGATTGATAGCGAGATTGAAGGCATATTACTGCCTTGAAAGGTAATCGATTCGAATCTTAGTATCCAACCCGAAATGGCGTCTTTGAAAATTAGGATTACTGCTTATAATCCTGAGGGATCAGAGGTTGCCCGCTATACGCTTGATCCCGGTCAACACCTGATCGGTAGGGATATTAATTGTCCCGTATACCTCAATACGCCCTATATTTCTGTAAATCACGCTACGTTTGAGTTTACTGAAGCCGGTGTTTATATTGAGGATTTGGGGAGCACGACCGGAACTTTTCTCGATGAAGCGGATATACGCGGTCAGGGAAAAATCCAGATCCAGGACGGGCAAAGCCTGAGGCTGGGAGATCTAACTTTGGGTTTGGCTGCGGAAAGTCAGGAGGACACAAGTGCCGGGTCGTTGGTTGGGGGTGGTCGCTATACCCTGGTAAGGACCTTGGGGAAAGGGGCAATGGGTGAAGTGTGGTTGGCAAAAGACAGTCAATTGGACGAAGAGGTGGCACTCAAGAGATTGCCCGCAGACAAGGGGCTTGATGCCGTGTCGATGGCTGATATGCGCCGGGAAGTGCAGAAAACAAGGAAACTTAATCACCCCAACATTATTCGAATCCACGATTTGTTTCAGGCAGCAGGGGAACCTCCTTTTATTTCGCTTGAGTTTGTTGATGGGAAGGATTTGACGAATATTGCGGAGGGAAAAACCAATGGCTGTTTTCAGTGGTCGGAGATAAGTGGTTGGATGTTGCAGTTGGCCGAGGCATTGCATTACGCTCATCAGGAAAAAATTGTGCACCGCGATTTAAAACCGGGGAACATTATGATTACCCGTGAGGGCAGGCTTAAACTGGCCGACTTCGGCATTGCTGCCACGGTTGCTGATTCGCTGAATAGATCCTCGGTTCAAGGCTTCATCGCCGGCACCCCGCTTTATATGAGCCCTCAGCAAATGGAAGGCAGGGCGCCAAAGGTTACGGATGACATATACGCTTTTGGATCTACGATTTATGAGCTCTTAACGAGTCGGACCCCGTTTTACACGGGTGATATTAGTCACCAGGTAATGAATGTATTACCAACTCCTTTGTCCCAGCGTCTGGTCGAGTTTGGATACTCAGTCGAAATACCGCCCTATGCGCAGGAGTTGATCATGTCTTGTCTGGCTAAAGATGAAAGTATGCGTCCCCAGAACATGGCGATTATCGTCAATTGGATTAAAAATGAAGGGAAGGTGCTTGATGATTCTCTTAGGATTGGTGCTCAGACAGAGAAGTTGGAGGCTGAATCAGCTCAAGATGAACTGAGTTCAGGTTCCCCAGGCACAAGGGGAGCTCTGGCTTATTTTTTAGGTTCGGTTGTAGTGGCTCTGTGTTTTGGGATGGGTTACCTTGTTGCCAGAGTAACCCATGGTCCCTAGCAAGAGGCCGGTTTAGGAAAAGACACACCTACTGAAAATAAATGAAGAGGACCATTCATATTGGTGGGGGCGATAATCCAGGTAAAAGGACTTTGAGGTGGCATCATGAGTAACAAAACATTTTTGAGTTTATTTGCGGTTTTATCCCTCATTGCCTTTGGCTCAGGCTATTGGATGGAAAGTCAGGCACTTAAAAAAGTTCGCAGGGTGATTGAAGAGCCTCCTTTCGTGAAGAAAGGGCTTTTGGCTTATTTCCCTTTGAACGGGAGAGCGACAGATGCAAGCGGGAAAGGCAATCATGGAAATTTACAGGGTCCCCCCAGGTTTGTTGATGACCGTTTTGGGGTCGCCCAAGCCGCCTGTCTTTTTGATGGGGTCAACGACCGAGTGACCTTTGACAAAAACAAAACGATGGAAATCCAAAACCCAAACAACTTTACCGTTTCATTCTGGATTAAGAAAGAAGATACATTGAATGGAACAGTAATGCAATTATTTGGCGATGGAGAGGGGCCTCCAGTGGACGGTTATCTGGAAGTTGGTCAGGGAGGGAAAACTATTTTCATGCAGTGGATCATCAGAAGTCGCGGAGGCAGGGATGAACTAGGTAGTATGGAAGCGATATTGGATTCTGCCAACGGAGGATGGAATTTCGTTGCGATTGTATTCAAAGAGAAGGAAAAGGACGACGAACCGAAGCCCCTGCTCGCAACAATATATATTAACGGGGAAAAACCCGCCGGTTCTGCGGGTTCGGCCAGCTCATCTCTGTTTACCGCAACAGAAAAAATGAAGAAAGTATTTATCCTCGGGAGACAGTCAATAAGTGGTTCCCCGCCATTTCGTGGAGTTCTCGATGATGTGAGAATCTATTTACGCAGTCTCTCGGAATTGGAAATTGAAAATCTTTATAAGTACGAGAAATACCGGGAATAATATACAGCCCCGGATGTGTGCTGCGTTATGAAGAGGTTATTCAAGCCATATGTAAAGGAGGGGGTATTTTGAGTCAGTAAGCGGTTCGGGGGTTAGATTGCCTCATGGCAAGTAGTACGAGGGCCCTGCTCAGTTGCCAGCGAAGTTGCCCAACCTCTAGTCTACGTTGGTACATATCCGCCCTATACTCAATAAGTTCCCACCGGGTAAACACCCTGAACCTGTTGGCTATCTCTATAGTCCATATTTCTCGATCGCGGCGGAAGATTTCTTTTTGAAGCCATTGAGTGTATTCCGACAAGTCGTCATATGGACCCCTTTGGGCTTGAACCGGCGTGGCAGAGAAAAAACAGGAGCGCCAAGGCGAGGAGGGTTAGTTTAGGGGCATGTTTCACGGCAAGCGATCTTCAACATTTCATAGTACTCGCAAGCCAGCCGGTTTCTGCCGGAAAAATAAAATTATTTTTCCGTTGAACTCAGTGCCTGAATTTCCTCCTCAAAAAGGGGCATTACCCGGCTTTTAGCCAGATATACCTCGTTGGAACTGACTTCCATGATGCTGGCGACTTCTTTTACATCCATACCCTTGATACAGTGGGCCAGGAATATCTGATAAGGTTTGGGTTTCACCCTCTCTTTTAGGCGTGTTAAGGCCAAATGAATGGTGTGCTTGCGGTCTTCGGCCTCCCAGATTGCCTCCCAATTGTTCGTTGGGTCGGGAATATCCACATGAGGTTCATCGGGGTCCTCATTCCAGGAGGCTGGAAGTTCAGGTAGCTTCTTTGCCTTCCGGTAATGGTTTGCCACCTGCTGCTTGGTAATGAGGCATAACCAGCTTCGAAACCGGCCCTTTCTGGGATCATAATCAAATTTTTGAATACTCTTGGAAACCTTGAAAAAGGTATCCTGCACCACGTCTTCTGCATCGGTTGGGGAAAGACCTGCCTTCAGGGCTACGCTCCTAACTAGTTTATGGTAGAGGTCGTAGAACTCCGACCAACTACTGGTGTCGGAGTTCGTCTCCCGCAACCGGTTGATCAGGGTTTTGCGAGTGGCCGCGTAGTCCATTGATGCAATCTAATCCATGAAGGTGGAGTTTGGCCAGTGTTTCCATGTTAAAATAAAAAAGGCGCCCTGTGACGGGGCGCCCCTGTTTTTCGTTAAGGATAGTAAGATTACTTCTTGGCGAGCGTTTTGCCAGCCTTGATCCAACCGGCGATACCGGCAGACAGGTGCTTCACGTTCTTGAATCCAAGAGCTTCAGCAGCAGAAGCACCACGCTTGTAGGCGCTGCACTTGGGTCCACCGCAGTAGGCCACCACGAGGGTGTCTTTGCCAACCTTGGAGAGTTGCTTGGCCAGTGCGTCCTTGTTGCTGAAGGAAACTGCACCAGGGATGTGTCCGCGCTTGCTGAAGGACTTGGCGCCATTCACGTCGATCACAGCCACTTTGCCGGCCTTGATGGCCTTCTCGAGGTCAGTAATGGAGATATCCGGGTATTCGCCGGCCTGTACGTTCACCGCAAAGATTACGGCGATAAGAGCAATGATTTTTTTCATATAGTCTGTGTGATAGTTTAATTAATCCCGACAGGCCGGAGCTCGGCGGGAATAGTCATTGGACTGAGGGGCTAAGCTTATCTATTCATGTAATTTTCGCAACCATTTTTGTCTTTGCGGCGGGAGTCGCCCTGTCATATTGGGTTCATGGGACACGCAACTTATAAAGTGGGCGATCTGGAGGCGGTGATTGGGGACAATGCTGCTCATGAAAACCACCGGTCCGGCTATAACGGCCTGTGGAGCCTGCGGCACAAGCAAAGTACGCGCAGCATCTTTGTGCCGGGAATTGCCGGCCTGAACTTGGAACATGTGTTTAATGGAGAGACTGAATTTGGTGGGCGAGATGTGTTTTTTGAACCGCGCCGTGCGCCGATGACATTCCGTAAGGTGAATGCCACTACCGCCGAGCTGCACCAGCCGCCCACGCCCAATTTCCATATGGAAAGCTGGACTACCTTCACTCTGAAGGCCCCGCACTATATAGATATGGAGTTTCGCTGTATCCCGCGCCAGCACGTGCATGAGCGCGGCTGGTTTGGCATCTTCTGGGCCAGCTACATAAATGGACCGGCTGACAAGAGTATTTACTTTAAGGGCGGCTGGCGGCCCAAGGAGGACATGTGGATGCAGCTTTGCACCCAGCAGCATGATGATGAAAGCACGGTGTTGGCCCAGGGCGATGACTTTAAGCTGAGTTGGCAGGAAGGCAGCCGGGATGCGCTCTTTAAGAACTACTCGCGCATGCGCTACGCACGGCCCTTTTACTACGGCAACTTTGAGGATTTGGTTTATATCCTGATGTTTGAAAAGGCTAATGGCATTCGCCTGACCCATTCACCCAGTGGCGGAGGTTTTAATAAGGATTTCAACACCACCAACCCCGCTTGGGACTGGCAATTTATTGTGCCCAAGTATGAGGTGAATAAAGAATACAAATACCGGGCACGCGCAGTACTGCGCCCGAAATGTTCGCGGGAAGAAATTTTAAAGGAAGTGGAGAACTGGAAATAGGATGAAGGGTATGAAACAACTTCTTTTAGTGTTTTCAGTGGTGGCGTTGGTGGGGTGTGGGGAAGGGAGGAAGAAACCTTTAACCAAGGAAGAATCGGCGAAGGTCATTGAGGCAGCAATTCGCAAATCACTCAAGAAGCCCTCAGGCGAACTCACCAAGGCGGATTACGAGAAGGTGAAGGCACTGAATCTCGAAAACAATCAACTGACCTCCGTGGAGGGGCTAGAGAAGCTCACGCAGTTAACGAGCCTGCCGCTCAATGACAATCAACTGACTGATGTGAAGGATCTGGAGAAGCTCACGCACTTAAGGGTGCTGAATCTCTACAACAATCAACTGACCAGTGTGACGGGTCTGGAGAAGCTTGACCAGTTAACGAGGCTGACGCTCAATGACAATCAACTGACTGATGTGAAGGATCTGGAGAAGCTCACACAGTTAACGAGGCTGCGTCTCAAAGACAACCCCAGCCTCACCAAGGCACAGATTGCCGGGCTGCAAAAGGCGTTGCCGAAGTGCCAAATTGAGAGCAACCCCAAGAAGTAAACTTAATTTAACCCGCAGTTTTTCTTGGCGCGGTCCAGCACCGTTGAAGCCAGTGCCCGCGCTTTCTCCGCGCTCTCTCTTAAGACCTGATTCACGTAATCGAGGTTATTCTCGAGCTCACCTCGCTTGGCTCGGGCCTCAGTGAAATATTCCCAGTAATGTTCAAAGAGAGTTTTCTTTAAGTCCCCGTAACCGAGACCGCCTTCGCGCAATTTATTTTCCGTCTCACTGGCCGCTTCCTCATTCGCAAAAAGTTTGAGCAGTTGAATGGCGATGTTCTTTTCTGCATCGGGCTTGGGTTCCTCCGGCGGCCGACTGTCCATCACCAGGCGCATCACTTTTTTGCGCAGCGGTTTTTCATCCCCAAAAATTTCAATCGTATTATCGTAGCTCTTACTCATCTTCTGACCGTCCGTGCCGGGCACCGCGGCCACCTCATCGCGGATACGCGGTTCAGGGATTACAAAGGTTTCCCCGTAGGTCTGATTGAATTTACCGGCAATATCGCGCGTGACTTCCACATGCTGCTTCTGGTCTTTACCCACCGGCACCACGTTCGAATCATAAATCAGGATGTCTGAAGCCATCAGGACCGGGTAGGCAAAGAGTCCGTGATTGGGTTTCAGTCCCTTGGCCAGTTTGTCCTTATAACTGTGGCAATTCTCCAGCATTGGCATGGGTGTGAGCGTGGTGAGTAGCCACGTAAGTTCAGTTACTTCAGGCACATCGCTTTGCTTAAAAAAAATGGATTTCGCCGGATCCAGACCGCATGCCAGAAAGTCCAACGCCACATCCTGTGTATTATTGCGGCGTTGCTCCGCGTCAAACACCGAGGTCATGGAGTGGTAGTCAGCGATGAAGTAGTACGCCTCCCCTTCCTCCTGCAGCTCAATAGCCGGCCCCATCATGCCGAAGTAGTTGCCGACATGAAGTGCGCCGGAAGGTTGAATGCCAGAAAGAATCCGCATGGCCGAGGAACCTAGCAGGGCAGGGCGTGCCATTCAAGTATGGTGAAAAAATCTGGCTTTCAATTTCAGCCTAAAATGCTAGAAGCGGTGCGTCTGTCACGCAGCAGGAAAAGCCCCGATTATATGAGGTTAGCCCTTTGCGAGACGGGATTCAGGGGTGCTGTTACGGTGCCCGGATTGGAGTTAACCTGACTGGGGTGCACACTATGTTTCTACTGGCCGATGCGAGCGTCTCAACGCCGTATGCACGCTATTTGTTGCTAGGGGTTATGGGCCTTCTGGCCGTTGGCTTTGCCTGTGCTCCCTTGATTCTTTCGGCGATCCTTGCTCCAAAAAAACCCGGTGAGATCAAGGAGTCCACCTTTGAGTGCGGACTGGAGGCCAAGGGGGACCCGTGGGTTCAGTTCAAGGTGCAGTACTATCTGTATGCACTGGCCTTCGTGATTT
>CAZAIZ010000035.1:0-10112 GCA_964485275.1 uncultured Pedosphaera sp. | reverse complement strand
GTCATGGCCACGGCCAACATTCCCATAGCCCATGGGACAAAAGGTTTTTGAAGAAAGTAATTGGCTAACCCAGCACATAAAAAAGCTATACCAACAAAAATACCAAAGGTAACAACCCCCACTATATCAGGATTGCCATAAGCATCATAAGCCTGACGACTAGCCAGGAGCAGCACGATTAAATTAAGATAAGTCCCGGCAGTTAATCCCGTCACTATGCCCAAGTACTTACCAACAATAAAATACATCCGGCCTACGGGCTTGGAAAGCACCGCCAAAGCTGTGCCAGTTGAAATTTCCCGGGATAGAGATGCCGATGAACAGATAACCGCAGCAACGAGTCCGGTAATGAACATAACCGATAAGGTCCCATCTTTGACCATCTTAATATCAAAGTTAACCGGACTGTTATCGGTGCCGCCGAAACCAAAATAGGGTACCGCCGCCAGCATTATCATCACCAAAGGTGATATCGTGAAAAGCAACAGGAAAACCGGTTGTCGAACCAGCTCCATAAACGCATTAAGTGCAATGGTTGGGATTTGCCGCATTGGTTTCCAGCCAGCAGGGGGGGCGCGCATCATACGCAAATTGAACTTTATGGCAATGCGAAACCCGCCTTGCCTATTACATGTTGAATCTCGACAATATGGCGTTTTTCAATTACTTTAAGTGGGCCGTGCGGTGGGTTTTGCGCGGTAAGGAGGAATTTTTCATGGCGACTCCGGTGGTGCAACTGATCGCCCGAAATAACAATCAGATTTTGGCCTGTTTTGATTTGGTTCCGGGCGATTATCCAATCGGCCGTGATCCGGCCTGCTCTATTACGCTGGATAATCCCGACGTTTCTCGTAAACACGCCCTGCTCACCGTTACAGAAGATGGTTGCACCCTGGAGGATATTGGAGGGCGGTTCGGCACATTAATTGCCGACCGTCAGATTGTTGGCAAAGTGAGCCTCCAAATCGGCCAGAAATTTACTCTCGGACGAACCACTCTTGAACTTGCCTCAGTTGAATTCGGAACAAGGGCAGTTCAAACTACTCAGCCAAGCAATTACGGCCGCTATGAGATAGCCCGACAACTGGCAAAAGGAGGTATGGGCGAAGTTTATCTAGCCGTAGATCACCAGCTCCACAGGCATGTCGCCCTAAAGGTAATGACGCCTGAAGTCGCTGCCAATAAAGACCTTGCCGATCGTTTCACCCAGGAAGCTCTGGTCTTGGGAAGACTAGACCACCCGCACATTGTCCCCATCCATGATTTGGGCAAGGATACTCAGGAAAGAAACTACTACGCCATGAAATTTGTGCGCGGCACAACTCTCAAAGAAGTGCTACACGCACTCCGGCAAGGGCAGGCATCAGTAGTGGAACGCTACCCACTTCCCCGGTTATTAGACGTATACAGTAAGGTATGTGACGCTGTTGCCTATGCCCATTCCAAGGGAATCATTCATCGCGATTTGAAACCCGCTAACATAATGATTGGTGAATTCGGCGAGGTAATGGTGATGGACTGGGGAATATCCAAAATACTAAACCAACCCGAAAGCAGTATTATTCCGGAGGAACCCTCAAATTCCAAGGAAGGGACTCGTTACGGCACAATCATGGGAACCCCCAGTTTCATGGCTCCCGAACAGGCTGCTGGACAACTGGAAGTTATAAACGAAAGAACTGATATTTACTCATTAGGTGCAATTCTATATAACATTCTCGCATTAAGGCCCCCCATAATAGGAAGTAGCACCGATGCTCAAGTTTTAGAACGGATACAATCAGGCCAAATTACGCCTCCTGTTGTCTACAACAACGATTTGAACAATGTAACCGTGCCTCTCCACTGCCCGAACCACCAAATACCAGAAGCGCTCTCGGCAGTTGCAATGCAGGCTCTTTCGAAGGAACAGTCGAATCGTTACGCTGATGTTCATTCACTTCAACGTGACGTGGCCGCCTTTACCGCCGGATACGCTCCAAAGGCTGAAAAAGCTGGTTTGTTTCGTCAAATGCGCCTGACAGTTCGTCGGCATGCCCTCTTGGCTGCTGCCTCCAGTGTAATTATCCTTCTGACCCTCGCCTTTGCCTCCCACGCCTATTGGAATGAGCACCAACAGGGCAAGGCGATTGCTCGATACGTTGCAGCAGCCCCACAATGTTATGAACTGGCGGGTAAACTAATGAAACGTGGACTTTTCTCTGAAGCCCTTTCTCCAGCTGAGTTATCCACCCAACTCGTTTCGGATAAGCCAGAATACTGGGTACGTCTGGCGCGAGTACAACTGGCTCTTCACCAACCAACCGCAGCTCTACACTCCATCAGGTATGCAGAGAAATTAGGTCATTCAGATAAATTCACCGAACAAGCAGGGAAAATCTGCCAAAAGCTGTCTGATGAATACGGACCCGGCACTCTTCCTCTTCACGCACTGGGCATAGTGTTTCACTGGCAAAACAGAAGAGGCATGTCGATGGATGCGCGCCACACTCTTGGCCGGATTGAAATAGAAAAATCCAACACTTGGACAGCCGCCCAAAATGCCATCAAGGTCATGGGGCTTTCCGGACGTGTACAGAGGGATCAACACGGTTATTTAAAAATTAACTTGGCCAGCACAAAAATACGCGACCTATCGCCTTTTTCACGTTTACCGATTTACTCTTTGAACCTTTGGCAAACACAAATCAGCAACCTTGAAGCACTAAGGCATATGCCTCTGCGCCAACTTTCGTTGGCTTATACATCCATAACTGACTTGAGCCCCCTAAAGGGAAGGCCCCTGCAATCGTTGACTATTGCCTACTCTCCGGTCGAGGACCTCAGCCCCTTAAAGGGAGCCCCCATCATGCATCTACATCTGAGCAGCACTAAGGCTCACGACCTCTTGCCCCTTAAAAACATGCCTTTGAAAACACTGCACCTGGACCAAACCCCCATCACCAACCTCAAACCCTTGGCGGGATTACCAATCCGTGAATTGCGTCTAGATGGTTGTGAAAAACTACAGGATCTTACCCCACTCGCACAGTGCACAAACCTAGAGGTCCTCATCCTACCGCGTAATCACGGTAATATCGAATTTCTCCGTAACTTACCTATGCTGAAAAAGTTGTCGTACAGGTATGATAACAACCCAACAAAACTGGAGACTGCCTCTCAATTCTGGCGAACTAGAAACATCGCATCCAAACGTTAAGGGGTTAATGGCTTGAATTCCTCAACCATCCTCTTAGCTAGCTCAACCTGTTCCTTTTTTAGTTTTTCAACCAATTGACCAACCTGTTCGGTAGCATCCTTTACTTTTGCTTCCTCAGCTAAGAGCAACCACTTTAATGCTTCAATCGGCCTACTGTCCTTGATGGTCAAGCCATAGGCGAGCTGCGCTTTAGCATCTCCGTACTCGGCTCCCGCAATCTGAGTGCGGGCCTTTGGACTCCCCGGGGGGTTCCATTTTCTTGATTGTGTTAAACCATCCAATATCTGATCAGGCTCCAGATCACTGCTTATCACACTCTGTAACGCTTTTAGATTCTTTTGCTGTTTCTCCGGGGCGGTACCACGCCGTGCAATCAACATCCAATAGTAGGCCTCAGATAAATTCTTGGCTACTCCATCACCTTTCGCACTCGCAACAGCATAATCCACCTGAGCCCCACCGTGTCCCAATCTGGCGGCTAAATTCCAATATCTAGCTGCACGTTTTGCATCCTTTTCTATTCCCCTGCCCATCATCATCATACCACCCAAACGATGGCACGCATTTGCCGAACCTTGTCGTGTTGCAGCATTTAACCACTTAACTACGGCTAAAAAGTCAACCTTTACTCCTGAACCAATTTCATAACGTTGAGCCAGTTCTAGCTGAGCTTTTAGCTGCCCCTCCTTGGCCTGTTTCTCCAACGCATTAATATTCTGCCCTTTCTTAGGTGGACTGGTCTTCAACCGACTTAACAAATCCCTCGCTCGTTTGGCGTAATCTGGATGACGTTGAGCCTCTGCCTTATTTAACCAATCCAACCCAGATTTTATGTCCTGTCGGCAGCCAATCCCTTGAATTTGCAGCAGTCCTAACTGGATTTGCGCCTCTCCATACCCGGCCTTGGCCGCCTTCTCAAACCAGTAACCCGCAGTGGTGGGATTACGTGACACTCCCCGACCCACGAGATAGGCCCCACCCAAATCCGCCTGAGCCTTGGTGTAGCCTGCCTTGGCAGCTTTTTCAAATAATTGGGCTGCCTGACCCAAATCCTTTTGCACTCCTATTCCTCGCATATGAAGTATGCCAAGTTTACTTTGAGCGTCAGCATCGCCTTCTTTTGCCAAAACCTTCAAGCCATCCGCTGATTTCAAAAAAAGATCCAACGCTTCAGGCTGACGCCTCTTCCCGTCAATCCCTAGGTACATGATGGAAGCCAATCGATATTGGGCCTTGGCATCCCCTTGATTGGCAGCCTTGCGTGCCCATTGGCTTGCCTTGAGGTAATCCTGATCTACGCCCTGAGCCTCGGCATACATTTCAGCCAAACGATATTGTGCACTCTTGTCGCCCTTTTCTGCCTTTGAAAGAATACTTTTGAAGTCAGCCCCTGAAGAACTTCCTGTCATCAGAAGGGAACCAGCGTATATAAACAGAAACCACCTCATGGCCTTGGCTTGAAATTACGCACCTTTCTCTTGGCAAGAATAATGTCATCCAATCCTATACCATGTGCCTTTACCATCTTAGAACGAGCTGACAACGCCTCCTCCAGGCCTTGATTAAAGGCCAAAGTATACCACATGTAAGATTCAATTGGGTCCGCCTTCACTCCATCTCCCTCAGCAAAACGACGTGCCAACTCCACCTGAGACCTAGCCTTTCCTTGATTGGCCTCTTTCATTATCTCCTCCAGGCCTCCGGCCTGCGTGCTTGAACTCTTTTTTTCAGGAAGATATCGATTCTCTGCCACAAATTGACTCGCCTCATTTAGCGCACGTTTAATATCTACCGGTTCCATTTCCTTTTGCAAATAATTCAACGCCTTGTCCAAATCCTGAACCCCACTTCTCTTTGCCAGAGTCAGCCATTTGAAAGCTTGGCGTTTGTGATCCGCGCGTTTGGATAGGTTGGAGGGCAACACGCCTTTCCCCTCCAGATATAATAATCCCAACGTATGTTGTGCCAGACCATTACCCTGCATAGCTCCGCGGCGTGCCCACTTGGCCGCTGTAGCATGATCTGGACCATCAACCAATCCCTGCGAATACATTACCGCCAAAGAACCTTCTGCAGCCGGAAAATGCTGGGCTGCTGCTTTGTGCATCCATTCCATCCCTCCTTTGATATCCTGCTTGACCACCGAACCTTCAAAAAGCAACCCACCCAACAGCGTTTGAGCCGGAGCAAACCCCTGCTCGGCCGGCTTCCTGAACCATTCGACCGCTTGACCCGGTTTACTTCCCGGCAGTTTGTTCGCCAAAGCGATGTGCCCCAATGTTACCATGGCTTCAAGACTGTTCTTCTCCGCGGCTTTCTTGAGCCACTGACTTCCCTTCTCGTAATCAGGCTCACCAAAACCACCACGAACATACTGGTCCCCCAAGGCGTATATGGCTTCGACAAATCCCTTTTGAGCAGATTTTTTCAACCAACTTTCAGCATTCTTTTGCTCTTCTTGTCTCAGGTAATAATCACCAAGACTAAACATTGCTTCACGATCACCTGAATCAGCAGCCAAAATTAGATTATCCAAACGAAGAGATTCTCGGATACTTTTAGCCGCTCCCTCCAAACCCATGGAAGAATTCGTCGTAACTGCTGTTTCTACCGCTCTGAATCCATTGACCCGCTCCAGAAGATCCAACTGCATCAAGGGGTCGATATTTGAACGTATCAATTTTAGCTGATTTTGCGCGTCAGAACGCGTCCGAATCTCCTTGGAACGTGTCGCAAGCGAAAGCCATACAAACGCCTCCTTTGCATCTTTCTTTAATCCCGAATTTCCAGGACCAGTGGCGTACATGAGTCCAAGTAGAAACTGACATGCCGTGTTCCCCTGTTTTGCAGCCTTTTGAATCCATGGCAAAGCCGCTTTCTTGTCCGACTTTAAACCTAGCTTCCCTTGCTCCAAAGCCATTCCAAATTCATACTGAGCTTCACGCAACCCTGACTCTGCGGCTTGCTTTAAATATCTAAGTGCTTCCCTGTCTGAAACAGACTCCTCTCCGAGAACATTACGCATTATCCACACATAAAAAGCCGCCTCAGCAAATCCTGCATTAGCTGACTCTCTGTATAAATGCAGTGCTTTGAGGTTGTCTTGTGAAGTTCCTAAACCGAGCCGCAGCATAGATCCGGCAGAACACCCCGCACGCGCATGCCTCAAGGCAGCGGCAGCGCGAAAATTTGACAGTGCTTTCTTGTCATCGGGATTAAAGCGGTTGGAATTAATCAAACCCAACTGATGCAGCTTGCCCAATTTGTATAGTGCATCCGGGTTCTTTTTTGCCGCCAATTTCTGCAATTCTGGAATTGCTTTGCTCAGTAATTTGAACCCAGCTTTTACGTCCTGTTCCATCCCTTGCCCCAGAAGCAAGTGAACTGCATGACGATACTGAGCCAAAGCATTATTCTTGAGCGAACCCACCAGCGCATAATTAGCAGATTGCTCCAAATCACGCTCCACGCCATCGGCCCAATAAAGCGCTTCAGCCAGTTCATATACCGCCTGTGCATCCCCGCTTTCCGCCTTCTCCTGTAAAACTTTAAGTCTATCTTCAGCAAACAAGCCGACAGGCAGAAAAAAAGAATAGAAAAGTAGTCGGAGCGTATCCATCAATTTAAGCCTCTTTATCTGTTCTGGATAAATAACGAATTAGACGGATAATAGACGGGGATTTCACGGCGAAAGCGATTAAGTTTCCGGCTCATTTGCTGTTCAAATAATTCCTGAGCCAAGCGAGCCTCAATCAGTTTATGTACCTGGGTAATTGGAATCTCATATTTGTCCCATCGCTTGTCCACAAAGAGCAGATAGTAGGAGTGCTCATCAAATGCCAAGCCCACTTCTTTTTCCTCCATAATAAATATCTCCGCAGCAACCTCATCATTGAATTCATTCTGCTCATCCTTGTGAAGTATACCATTGTGTCCGCCATGAGGCACCTTACGACTTACAGCTAATTTCTTGAAATCCATCAGTGACTTAATCTCATTTTTCAGCTGCTGCACCTTAGCCAAACTCATCCCCTCTTCGTCCCGAGCAATACGAATTGAATACAAATCAGCCGTCACGCCCTTGTTGTTTAGATCGGGATTCTCTCGGTAATATTTTTTGATGGCGGCAGGCGAAACCTGGACCGCTTGGTGCACAGTACGCTCGGCACGCCTCAGCAACCAGTCATCCACCAGCTCTGCCTCACGTTGTTGCACTGTCTTCCCTTGAATGCGCAGGGAGGCAATCATTTTGTTTCGATCCTTACCATATCTATTCTTAATTTCTCCTTTGAGAAGCAGTTCCGCTAATCCTGCCGGTTCCACATAACCCTTTTGCCTCTTGAGGCTCATGACCAGCAGGGCATCCTGCTCCAGTTTTTTTTGGGCTAAAGCCGAGTTCATCCGCGAACGACGGGCCTCACGATCAACGTCCCATTGGGTGATGATTTTTTGCCCCCCTACAACCGCTTTAACTGAATTAGCCTCCTGTGGCTGGGACCATGCTAATTGTGATAAAAGCACTCCGGCAAAAATTAAAACTACCCATCTCATAAGCGGCGAATCTAGGTGGCATGAGACGAATGTCAAGGGCGGCTCATTCACTTCTGGCTGTATTCATGCTGATCCAATGCAGGTACTTCTGATTGCCTTTGTCAATTGGCCAGGCCACGAATTCAGGCGTGTCGTAAGGATGATGCTCTATCACATAGGACTCCAAATCCGCCATACTCGCAGCAGAGGTTTTCAGGATGAGTAAGACCTCTTTTTCCCGACAAATTTTACCTTCCCACCAGTAGTGCGATTCAATCCCGGACACGAGATTAGCACAGGCGGCCAATCTCCCTTCCAAGATCCCTCTAGTCAATTCGCGTGCGACTTCCATGCTTGGGACGGTAACAAAGGCAATATGATGCATGGGTTTACTATCTATTTTGGCATTTAAAAAATCAACTCTCGCCCCTACTCTCCAGCCCATGAACCAAATCGATCTCACGGACCGAAACGCGGTTGTCACCGGTGGTGCCCGCGGCATTGGTTATGCTATTACTCAGCGCCTGATGCAATCGGGTGCCAAAGTGAGTATCTGGGATGTGGATTCCAAGGCTCTTGCTGAGGCAAAAACAGGTCTTAGTGAATTCGGCACGGTGGAAACCCAAATCGTTGAACTCACCGATGCAAACGCTGTGGCTTACGCCACGGAATCCACCATCAACACGCTCGGACACATTGATATTCTCTGCAACAATGCAGGCATTGCCGGAGGTATATACAAAACGTGGGAATATCCGGTTGAGGAATTTCGGCGGGTAATCGATGTGGACCTTAATGCCGTATTCATTTGCTGCCGTGCGGTGGTTCCCCATATGCGCGAACGCCAATACGGGCGCATCGTTAATACTGCCTCCATCGCAGGCAAGGAAGGCAATCCCGGTGCCAGCGCCTACAGTGCCGCCAAAGCAGGCGTTATTGGCCTCACCAAGAGCCTTGGCAAGGAGTTGGCCCAGGATGGCATCTGCGTGAACTGCTTCACTCCTGCAGTCATTAATACCGACATCCTCAAGCAGGTCACCCAGCAGCACATCGATTATATGCTTGGCAAAATACCAATGGGACGCTTTGGAGAGGTGGATGAGGCCGGCGCAATGGTTGCGTGGCTGGCCAGTGAGGACTGCTCCTTTACCACCGGTGGCGTATTCGATCTTTCCGGCGGCCGAGCCACTTATTAAACTCACCCTTATGAACCGAGCCGAAGCCAGTGAAAAGATCAAGAATCACTGTAAGACCATTGCCTTGGAGATGATGGTCCTTAACCCAACGATCACTTATCTCGATGATCAGGAAACACAGGAAGCTCTCTTTGAAGCCAGTTATGAACTGACCAAGCAACTGGAAATCATCAAGAAACGCATCATTAAACTCGAACGACGCAACGAGTCTGGAGCAGACACTTCATCTGTGCTTTAATCCAACTCACCAGCCCAATACATGGGCAAAGATGAGTGGTGCAACAATAGTAGCGTCGCTTTCGATGATAAACTTCGGTGTTTCCTCTTCCAGTTTGCCCCAGGTAATTTTCTCGTTGGGCACCGCGCCGGAGTAACTGCCATAGCTGGTGGTCGAATCGCTAACCTGACAAAAATACGCCCAGCAGGGACATTCCAGCCGCAAATCCTGATGGAGCATCGGCACAACACAAATCGGAAAATCTCCGGCAATTCCGCCACCAATCTGAAAAAAGCCCACTGAACAGCCCCGGGGCTCACACGGGCCTGCATTCTTCGGCGGATTTTCTATGTCAGCCAAGGACGCTGCCCTCTCACGAACATTCTGGCTCATGGTGGTATCCAGATACCAATCTGCCAAGGCACCCATGTATTCGGTGCCAGAACGCACACAGCCATAATCCAAATCTCCCGCCAGACAATGAGCCACAAAGATGTTTCCCAGTGTGGAATCCTCCCAACCCGGCACAAAAATCGGCAGATTCCTTTCCATCGCGGCAATCAACCACGAGTGTTCCTGTTCTATCTGATAATGCTCCTTTATCAGATTCTCACGTAAAAGCCGGTACAGGTACTCGTGAGGAAAATATCTTTCGCCTTTGCAGTGCGATTCCTTCCACAACGCCAAAACTACATGTTCAATCCGGCGCATCGCTTCCTCTTCAGGAATGCAGGTATCGGTCACTCGGTTCATATGCCGATCCAGCAGTGCCTTTTCATCAGCCGGTGTCAGATCACGATAATGCGGAACCCGCTCATAATTATTGTGGGCCACCAGGTTGAATATATCCTCCTCGAGATTTGCACCGGTACAGGTAATGGCATGGATTTTGTCCTGCCGAATCATTTCAGCCATAGAGAGCCCCAGTTCTGCTGTACTCATGGCGCCGGCAAGCGTCACCAACATTTTG
>CAZAIZ010000034.1:0-10214 GCA_964485275.1 uncultured Pedosphaera sp. | reverse complement strand
GCTCCTCAAAATCAACCGTAGGCGATTCTCCAGTCGTCCCCACCGGCACGATCCCGTCAACCCCGGCTTTTAACTGGATTTCAATTAAGTTTTTCAGGGCACTTTCATCGAGTCGGCCATTTTTGAATGGGGTGACTAAAGCCGTATATAGTCCAGTAAACATCGGAGTAGTTACTCTAACAGTTTAGCCATTGGACTCCAAGATGATTCAAATCTCAACTTTCCCAGTAAAAACAAATTCCGCTGGACCGGTAAGTTGTACCGACGAAAAAACATCACCCTCTTGTGAGAACCCGACCCCTAATTGGTCCCCTCCCAAAACATCGACTCTCACAGGCGATGGCCAGCTATTAAGACGTGCTGATATCATCCCGCTGGCTGAAACGCCGGTTCCACAGGCAAGGGTTTCACCCACTCCACGTTCATAGGTTCTTACACGGATATGGCCCGCTCCCAAAATCTGCACAAAGTTCACATTGGTCCCGGCCGGAGAAAAATGATCATGGTGGCGGATTTCTGCGCCGAGACCAGCAACCAGTTCTTTGTCTGCATTATCAACAAGCAGCACGGCATGTGGAACACCGGTATTCAGGGAATGAACTATCCTGTCCCCCATACTCGTGGTGATTGTTTCATTGAGAGTAAGCCCTTTAGGATCGGTAAGATTAACCGTAACCACTTCCTCTTCTACAACAGCATGGATAACTCCACATGCTGTCTCAAAGCTCACCTCCCCACCGGCATCAGTTTTACTCCGAATAAACCTGGCAAAACAACGGGCGCCATTCCCGCACATCTCCGCATCACTGCCATCAGCATTATAGAATTCCCATGCCCAATCAGCATCCTTTTTGCCATTTCGCAGGCAAATCAAACCATCGGCACCAACCCCCCGCTGACGATGACAGAGCTGTACAATTTGCTTCCGACTCAAGGACATTTGATCCTCACGATTATCAATCAACAAGAAATCATTCCCGGCCCCATTCATTTTTGTGAAAGCAACTTGCATTATAAAAAGACTAATGAGAACCGCCCGGCAAATCAATCCCGTCCATAATTCGGCTTTGAGGAGCCCAGAAACGAACGAGCCCACACCCCGAATAGAATACTCATCTTGGTGAGTTTGCTGAGTTTAAGTGGCACCGGATCGAGCACCGCGCGAAATCTGGTCTTTTCTATTGCACGAAGAATCCGCCAGTAAACCGCCGCCATGCATTCGCCGGAAACCATTGATCGACGATCCTTCTCTGGCAATAAATCCGCGGTTTTTTTGTAATGGAGTCGAGCCAAACCTGACATTTCTTCAGCGAGATTATAGAAGGCCGTCGAGTATTTTCCGCATAGAATCGAGCGTGGATCGACTCCAAATCTTTCCATAGCCTCTTGTGGAAGATAAATCCGCCCTCGCTCTGCATCGTTCCCGATATCCCTAATAATATTGGTGTACTGAAGAGCTTTACCTAGCTCAACCATATATTGCTGGCAGGCAGTGTCGCGATAACCAAACACCTCCACGCTGAGTAACCCAACGGCCGAAGCCACCCGATAACAATAGAGGTCGAGATCCTCAAAAGTCTCAATACGATCCTGCTCAAGATCGGATTCGAGCCCTTTAATTAACTCATCGAAGTGCTCAAACTGCAGTCCATATTTCTCGATAACGGGTTGCAATTCGAGCACGAGACTTTTTCTAGGAGCACCCCCTTCACAGGCTTTTTGAACATCTTCGCGCCATTCTTGAAGAGAAACGCGTCGATTTTCGAGAGGACTAGATTCCTCATCAGCCACATCATCCACCTCACGGCAGAACGCATACAGAGTCGTCATTGCCTTGCGGCGTGGCTTCTCAAGCGTAATGAAAGACAAAGCAAGATTGGAAGTGCTTCGTTGAGTGATTTGCTCACCAGACTCCGCTACAGAAACCTCACTCATCGCCGCTATCGCCACCACCCTTGGTCGTGTTAGCCAAGCCCAACTGCTGCATTCGGTAGCGCAACGAGTGACGTGTCATCTTAAGCATTTCAGCGCTTCGATTCACGTTGTATTGATTCTTCTCCAAAGCAGACTGGATCATTTTCCTTTCAAAAACGGCAACAGACTCCGCAAATCCCAGTTCATAATCAATCTCCCCGGCAGATGCAGCATCATCCACATTGGCACTTAAACGAGCTTCCAGTTCAAAATCAGGCAAGTTCTCAGGCTGAACTTCATCCGTTCCTTCAAGAATCGCTGCGCGCTCCATAACATTACGCAATTCACGTACATTTCCCGGCCATTGATGGTACAAAAGCTTGTTTTCCGCCTCTGCCGAGAGCTTTAACGAAGCCCTCCCCAAATTCTCACAATTCTTGGCCAAGAAATATTCTGCCAAGGTAACGACATCATGACCTCGATCACGCAAGGGAGGGGGTCGAAATTGCATCACGTTCAAACGGTGATAAAGATCCTCTCTGAAATCATTATCTTTGATTGCCTGAACAATGTCCCGGTTTGTCGCGGCAATGATCCGAACATTGACTCGTTTTTCATCATTACCTCCAACGCGAGTGAAAGAACCATCCTCAAGAAAGCGTAGTAATTTCGCCTGCAATGGCCGGCTCATATCCCCTATTTCATCCAGGAAAATTGTTCCGCCATCAGCTTCTTCAACCCGTCCGGTCTTGGTTCGTAAGGCGCCCGTAAAGGCCCCTTTCTCATGGCCAAACAACTCACTCTCAAGTAAATTTTCCGGGATGGCCGCGCAGTTAAGCCGGATATAATTTTTGCCCTGTCGAGAACTCAGGTGATGTATTGATCCGGCCACCAATTCCTTACCCGTTCCACTCTCTCCGAGAATCAAAACCGTGGAATCGGTGGGAGCAACAGTTTCAATAAACTTTCTCAAATCCTCCATCTTTGGCGAATCACCCACAATCTGGTGAAGCTGATAGATTGGACTACTGGTTGAGGCCTGGGCCCGAAGCGTTTTGTTCTCTTGCTTCAGTCCGTAATTTTCTCGGCAACGCGCCACCGCGTGAAGCAGCTCCTCCGGAGCAAAAGGTTTTGACAAATAGTCCACTGCCCCACTTTGAATCGCCTCCACTGCCAACTTGGGTGTAGCGAATGCTGTAATGAGAATTACCGGCATATTGGGCCACTCCACCCTGGCCCGCTTAAGCAACTCGTAACCACTCATTCCTCCAAGGCGCCCATCGGTGATCATCATGAAATATGCCGCTTCTGGCTCAGACAACATTTCCAGTGCCTGTTCGGCTGACTCGGCAACATCCACCAGATAATCATCATCCATCAACAACTCACTGACAGTCTCCCTCATGTTGGGCTCATCATCGACCATCAGAATAGGGGGAAGCACAGGTTTCATGATTAATTATCGCGCGACAGAACTCGGGTTGGAAAAGTTAAAATGAATTCTGTACCTTCGCCAAGCTCCGATTCCACACGAATCTCTCCCCCGTACAGTTCAGTATTCTGCTTAACAATAGCCAAGCCCAGTCCAGTACCCTTCTTTTTGGTTGTAAAATACGGCTCAAATATCTGTTCACGCTGTTCAACAGGAATCCCTTGGCCTGAATCCTTGACACGCATTTCTATTTCGTAGTTTGGGGAAGGCGAACAGGAAATTTTCACATTGCCGCCCTCACCGGCAACCTCACGGGCATTTACCAATAAATTGACCATAATCTCACGTAAATGAGCCCTTTGCATCATTAGGGGAGGTAGTACATCAGACACATTCTTGGTTAATTTTACCGGAAATGTGTGGTTCGGAGGAAAAACCTCTGCAATCGCTCCTAACAGCTCCTCTTTCACGTCAATTTTTTCAATACGCCCTTCAGAAAGTCGTGCATAACCCATTAATTCAGTAAGAATCATATCTGATCTTTCGACCTCTCCACGGATCATATTCAACTGCTTATTCATTCCACCATTTTCCTCTTTCAGGTGGCGTCCCATTGAAAAGGCCGCATTATTGATAATCGACAAGGGGTTCTTTAAACGGTGTGCGATTTCCGCAGCCAAACGCCCGGTCGAACGCAATTGTTCACGACGCAAAGAATACTCCCGGGCTTCGCTTTGCGCCTGCCTATCTCTATCAAACAAGACTTGCACTCCGTAACATAGTGCTGTCATCAACACCAAAAAAAACAAACGGATCGTGAATAACGACCCTTCGTACTGTTCAGCAGGTTGGATGAGTGCGATTAATTCCTCTGTCGAAAGAACGCGCGTCCCAGCCAGAGTATCCAATGTTTGCTGTGTAACTGCAGGCTCTAAGGCAATCGATTTCTTCCATATAACAATAGCTACCGCATAACCCGCAGTAGTAAGCAAGTTCATTGAAATTTGAGTGACAGGTATTGGGATACTGATTGCGTTACGCACAATCAAAACTATAAAAACCCAGTATACCATGCTGTCCAGTCCTCCAGTAATAACCACCAATGCAGACACCACAATTGCATCAATGAAATTCATCACCAATATCCCCCAGTGCACCACCCTCAACTTCCAACGATTAAACATGAGAAGAAAAGTAATCGCCCCAAGATTCACCAGAAGATATCCGAGAAAAAACTGCTGAACCGGCTCCAAGGCTATTTTCACCCTTGCACGCAAGATGAAGTCCTTGCCCTCGACGTATTCTGAAAAGAAAAGAAAATAGGCCATCAACCCCAACACCGCGACCTTTACAGGAACTCCAATGTCCCGCTCCATCAACTTCAATCGCCTGTATTGCTCAGCTGCATCAATCGACGAAGTGCTAACAAGCCTAACGAACCGTTTTATGTTATCCCAAGCAAACATCGGATTATGATTCCTCTGGGAGGGCAAGACCGACTGCCTTCAATACTACCTCCGTGATTTTTTCAACCGATGACAAATGTCCCAGACCTTCATAACCACAGGCAAGATCTCCTTCTTCAGGCCCGATGAACTGTACGCCTCTCTCAGTGAGTTTCATCACATTCGCCTGCGTTGCTGGATTAACCCACATTTTTCCGTTCAAAGCCGGCGCAATGAGCAATTTTGCTTCAGGATTAGCGGCTAACACGACGCACCCCAGGGCATCGTCAGCCAAACCGTTAGCTAGTTTAGCAATGGAATTTGCCGTCGCTGGAGCCACAAGAATCAAATCAGCCGCATCAGCAAGCCGGACATGTGCAGGGCACCATCCTTCTTCTTCATCATAAAGACTGGCGATAACCGGATTTCTCGAAAATGTCTTAAAAGGGAGTAACGTGATAAACTCCTGTGCATCTTTTGTCATCACCACATGTACATCTGCCCCTGCCTTGGTCAAGACACTACATATATCGACCGCTTTATGAGCGGCTATCGAACCTGTCACCCCCAGCACAATGTTCTTTTTTTTACTCATCAACAATTTTTTGCCCGCTCATAAACACTTTGCACCCGCTCATAATCCTCATCCCGAGTGCCACTTACAATCACATGATCAAATTTATCCTGTTGTTTCAATTCGGCCACAGCATTCCCCATCCGCTGCTCGATTGTTCTTTCGTCATCTTCAGCTCTTGATTCCAATCTTTTTCGGAGCTCCTCCACTCCTTCTGGAACCAAAAAAACCGTCTGCAATGCCCCTCCCAGCACGGCATCTTCGCTGATTATCTTATTTATTGTTAACGCCCCCTGCACATCATTTACAATCAATATATCATGGCCGGCAGCAAAAGCGTCATGCACGGAAGATTTAAGCGTACCATAGTATTTGCCGTATACCACTGCATGCTCGAGAAACTCTCCACTGGTCAATCGCTCTAGGAATTGCGACTCATCCAAAAAATAATAATCATCCCCATCTTGCTCTCCATCACGCGGAGCACGGGTCGTACAGGTCACGATACGTTTAAGGGTCTCATTTGCATCCAGCATCCGGTGAGCAACCGTGGTTTTACCAACCCCTGAAGGACCGGATAAGACCAGCAATACCGGTTGACCCTGACTCCCCATTATTCGACGTTTTGGACCTGTTCACGAAATTTTTCCAGTTCACTTTTCATCGTAACCACCAACCGCGAGACAACCGGGTCGTTCGCCTTCGATCCAACGGTATTTACTTCGCGGTTCATTTCCTGTGAAAGAAAATCCAAAGTACGCCCTACTGGGGACTTTGATTCGGCATAATCAGCAAACTGGCCGAAATGACTCCCGAGGCGCGTCAATTCCTCAGTTATGTCGATGCGGTCCGCATACAAGGCCACCTCCTTGAGAACACGCTCATCATCGAGTTTCAAATCCAACCCAGCCTGGTTCAACCTATCCAACAATGCCTCTCGATGGCGGCTGGCTGTTGTTGGAGCCTGTTTCGCAACCGCTTTGACTGCTTTTTGAAGTGCATTGATTCGCTTCTTCAGATCCTTTTTTAAGTTCGCGCCTTCTTTAGCACGCATCGCCAATAATTCGCGCAGGGACACGCGGATCGCCGCGCGTAATGGCAACCACAACGCCTCCACGTCCAGTGAGTCTTCTGTAGACTGCAAGACACCCGGAGCGCGTAAAATTGTGTCTAGCCCTATGTGCTCCGCAAGCTTTAGTTCAGCTGCCAAAGAACGATATTCACGGGCATACTGCTTGGCCAATTTGCGATCGATTGTAACCTGAGGTCCACTGGCTGAGCTGGCCGAAAACTGAACGCGCGCTGAAATCCGGCCACGTGCTACTTTGGAATTTATCTCATCACGAACCCGACTCTCCAGTGCGTCGAGTTCTCGCGGAAGATAAAGCGATAGCTCCGCTTGCTTTCGATTCACAGTGCTGATCTCCACGGTAAATTTAGAACCGCCACGAGAAGATTCCCCTCGCCCATATCCGGTCATGGAATTCATGAGCGGGAAAAACTGACAGAAATTCGTTTCATTTGAAAGCGTAGAACTGACTATTGTTTCAAGGGTTCGCTCACTCGCTCGATTCGGGTAGCCTTGCCTGAAGCGCCATCCACCTCGATGACAGCGCCTTGAAGCAAAGTTCTATCCTTGGCAACCGGAAAACGGCGGGGCTGACTGGTAAGAAACCGCTCCACCACCGACTCCCACTCCCGCCCCAATACCCCATCATGCGGACCGGTGAAACCAGCATCACATAAAAAAGCAGTGCCTCCTGGAAAAATGAATTCATCAGCAGTCTGCACATGTGTGTGAGTACCAATTACTGCGCTAACCTCTCCATCCAGCATCCGGGCCATGGCGATTTTTTCACTGGTAGCTTCGGCATGAAAATCCAGAAAGATCACCGGAGCTTGTGGCGAGATATTTTTTATCTCCTCCTTAACCCGGCGAAACGGATTATCTAATTCTCCGCGCATGAATGTATTGCCTTGGGCATTGATAACCCCCACCGGGGGCAGTCCCTCGCGTTCGATGACCGTGCTGCCTTGCCCAGGCGTTCCGGCCGGATAATTTACTGGCCTCACAAAACGCGACTCCTCATTCAGCAACACTTCCACCTCCTTCTGATCCCACAAGTGATCCCCGCAGGTAATCACATCCACCCCGGCCGCATAAATCTCCGCTGCCGTATCAGGGGTGATTCCATTTCCTCCAGCAGCATTCTCTCCATTGGCAATGACGAGGTCAAATCCGTAACGATCGCGCAATCGGGGAAGCAAATCCGAAACCGCTTGGCGGCCAGGCGAACCCACAATGTCTCCAATGAACATCAACTTCACAGGACGACTCTAATCCTTGAAGGAGTTTGGTGCAATCTGCTTGTCATTCACATTATCGTCGGCACAATCACCGGCCATGAAATTCGTACGTTTCCTTGCCGTAGCCGCGGCATTTTTCATAGCCAACCCATCCTTTGCCGATGTTGCCTCAGATATGGCCGAGGCCGCCAAAGCGCTACTGGCAAGCCTCGAAAAGGAGCAAACATCCCAGGCTATATTTAAATTTAATGGAGAGGAACGAACCTACTGGCATTTCATTCCCGCTGAGATGCTCAAAGGCGGGCACCGCAAGGGGCTTCAAATCAAACAGATGACGAAGGAGCAACGGCAGCTGACTCATGCCCTGCTCAAGACAGTTTTGAGTGAATCAGGACATACTAAGGTGAAAAACATTATGTTTCTTGAGGACATCCTCTTCGTGCTTGAAGGCAAAAATCGCCGTTTTGTGCGAGACTCTGAGGCCTACCACATTCTCATCTTCGGCAAACCAGGCAAGGAGGGTTCGTGGGGCTGGCGTTTTGAAGGCCATCACCTGTCTTTCAACTACACCATCCTCAATGGCAAGGTCATTGGGGTTCCCAGCTTCTGGGGCAGCAACCCGGCCGTATGTGACTTTGGCCCCGGCCGTAAACTGATCGCCCTTGAGGTGGAGGAATTTACCGCCCGAAAACTACGCAACTCTCTCAGCGCCGAACAGGCTAATAAGGCCGTAATTGCCGACAAGGCACCGCGCGATATACTGACTTCGGCCCTGCCTGAAGTGAAAGCTCTTGAGAATACCGGTATTGCCTATGGCGCCCTGAACAAAAACCAACAAACCCAACTCACCAAGCTCATCAAGGAATACATCAACCGCCACCGCGCAGTGGTGGCCAAGGAAGATTGGACTAAAATTGAAAAAGGTGGCCTAGATAAGATTCGTTTCTCTTGGGCAGGCAGCACCAAGGCTTTCGAGCCCCACTACTACCGCGTGCAGGGCCCCACCTTCCTTCTTGAATATGCCAACACCCAGAATGGAGCCAATCACATCCACGCCACTTGGCGCGATTTCAATGGGGACTTTGGCCGCGATCTACTTCGCGAACACGTGAAGAAGGCGCACTAGCTTCATACTTAAAACCCAAATCTGAACAAGGTTGAAAAACCGAATGGAAGATACTGTTTCCAATACTGAGAATCCCCCTCTCAAAATCGACGACCAGATTGAGCTGGAAATCGACGATATGGCATTTGGAGGTGAAGGAGTCGGTAGAATTGATAGCTTCGTGGTCTTCGTCCCATTCGTAATTAAAGACGAGGTGGCTCTGGTGAAAATCACTGAAATAAAGAAGGCCTTCGGCCGCGCCAAACTGATAAAAATCCTGAAGCCTTCAGGCGAACGGGCAGAACCACGTTGTGAGCACTTTGGCACCTGCGGTGGCTGCCAATACCAGCACATCGAATATGAAACCCAGCAACACATAAAAGAAACACAGGTTCGTGATCTATTTGAAAGGATTGGAGGACTAAGGAAGGAGCTTGTTAAAGACCTTATCCCCTGCTCAGAACCCTATAATTACCGGAATCGGATCATGGTGCGCCGGCAATGGAACAAAATAGAACAACGCGCAGTCTATGGATTCCTGCACTGGGACAGTCGTCTAGTAATTGACTTGAAAGAATGCCATATCGCAGAACAGGCATTGAACGAACAATTGGATGAGTTACGCAAAAACCCTCCCCCCCGCAACATGCAAAAGGTTGTGCTGCGAATGATGCCTGATGATTGGCAGTTGCACCGCGATTCATTTTTCCAGAACAACTTCCATCTCTTGCCTGAACTTGTAAATACCGTAAGAGACTGCCTAACTGACTCAGGATCGAAATACCTTGTGGACGCCTACTGTGGCATTGGATTTTTCAGCCTGTCATTGGCTGATTTGGTGGAAGGTTTTGTGGGCATTGACATTGATAAACAATGTATCCTTCCCGCACGCAATAACCTTGAAGCCCGGAGTTTGAGCAACGGTGAATTCTTGTTGGGTAAAACCGAAGAGCACATGGACGAACTACTAAAACGTTTCCCGGCAGAGGAAACCACCATTATCCTGGACCCGCCGCGAAAGGGCTGCCATCAGGAAGGACTCGAGATGCTTGCCAGGGCCCAACCACGCCAGGTTATTTATGTAAGCTGCCATCCGGCCACCCTTGCCCGGGACCTTAAGTGGCTTTCTGAAAACGGTTATGAACTGAAGAGCGTAACCCCTCTAGACATGTTCCCCCAGACCCAGCATGTGGAGTGCGTGGCTGACCTGCGTTCAGCTAAAAGGGAATAGCACCGCGGCGGGCAACAAAGACTTCCCACGCGATTCGTTGTAGAATTTTCGCCTCCCTTTCCTGAACAAAATGCAGCCCCCCATTGGACAGCCCCAAGGGTGATTGCCACGTGAGGGCGCAATACATCATACAAGCGTTCAAATAAGCCCCGTGCTGGGAAGGCAAGAACCCGCCTCGATCACGCAGATTAATTTCCGGATGGCGC
>CAZAIZ010000033.1:0-10226 GCA_964485275.1 uncultured Pedosphaera sp. | reverse complement strand
GCTCGCCCTGTTTCTCAAGAGTGGAAATGAATTCACCGAATGAATCGAATGCCATATTGGGGCGACATTAAGGAATATGATTTTGAAAAAGAAGAACCTGCAGTGACCCGCACTGTCGTTAACGCTTAGGAATGGGTCTGACTCTCTGTTCCTGCATCCTTTGCCGCAAGATTTCTATCTGCGGCACCGGCGTGCTGTTTCTTGTTGGAACAGCTTTTAGGGCATTCGAAGCGGTGCTGCGAGGCTTGCCTAGATTAAATTCAATCGTTTTGAACGCATTAGCCTTAAAGGTCGCCTCCCCAAATACAGGGCTTTTAATTACAACTTCCCCATTTTCCCAGGATCTTATTTCCCCGGTAATACGGATGTCATCAATCAGGGTGGCTCGTATGGATTTAGAACTAATAACCGGATTTCGCAGCCCTTCTTTAGCCATATGAATGTGGCTAACCGTGTTAAGAGGGATCGGTAGTTCCGCAAACTCGGTCTTAAATTTCATGGTTCCTTCAGTAATTTCCAGTAGTCGACCACTAATACTGTCTTCATTATTGAACATTACAAAGTCATCCTTTGTTGTGGTATTCGCGTTTGCGGTAGCGTTCGGGAGTGCTCCATCCCATTTGGATATCGTGATATTACTGATTCGCGAAGGGATTGATGACCGCGAGTGAAAGGCGATCCCTTTTCCTAGAAGATCAGTTGGGCGGCCGGAATTGTCCTTAAAGGATCCGGCCATCCGTCCGTCAACAAGAATTGCGAGGGTTTTTTTTGCCGGGTTAACGCAGACTGTCACACGGGACTTAAGGCGTGCCCGGTTAAAGCGGTGGGTAACTGTTGAGGGGGTCAATCGTGAGCTGCTGAGTCTGCCATCCACCTTGGAATAGCGGTAGATATACATTGAAGTACTAGAAATCCTAATGCTGTAGCAATTACCTGAACTGTAGGAGGCAAGATTATCTGTAAGAACGCTTACATAAATGCTCGGTGATCCGGAAGACCACTGGTAGTCGAATTCAATTTTTGATGAGGCCGGCATTTCGGGGAACAGTCTCCCCACATTGGCACTGGTTCCGTTGCTCTGAAAACCGTCATTTCTAAACGTCCATTTGTAGGTGCTGCTATTTGTGTGTTTCCACTCATTTATGTCCTTGCTGCTTGGCCCGACATACAACGCTTCAGTGCTAATTTGCCCGGGGACCAGAGTCTGCACGCTGCTCCGGTTCAGGGTGATTTTGTTTCCATACCACGTGTTTAAAACAAGCTTGTCCTCCCCCAATGAATGAAAGTCACCGACAAGACTGTCTCCGTTTATCAGGCGAACAAGGCCGTTGTGAGGTTTTTTTTCTGTCTCGGAAGGGGTAAGGGTGAGCTTGGCGAGTTGCGACGGGTTTACACGCATCTCTGGCTCAATGGCTGGGTGGCGCCACACCAATTCCCCCTTCTCATTGAAGCCCATGAATTCACCCCTGAAAATATCCCCATTGAGCAAGCGTACGTGCACACCTTTGATGGCGCTGCTATTGAATGAAGTAGGGCGAGCCGGAGTTCTAATTGCTGGTGGCGGGATAATTCGTGCTTTCAGCTGCACAGGAGCTAATCCGGGAGGAGGGTTTCGCTGGGCGTTTACGTTTAGAGCGCTAAAAAGCGAGAATACAATGAGTAAATATTTCATGCTTTATATTAGTATTTGAATTCTAATCTCTCGAAGGCGTTTTCATCAAAAGAGGCCTTCTTGAAAAAGGGACTAGTTAAGGTGATTTTGCCGTCTTTCCAGTCAGATATTTTACCAGTAAGGCTTCCCTTGTCGCCCCTTAAGACCGCGCGAACAGAACCCTTTTGGATGTCCGTGCCCTCAGTGGGCTGAGCAAGATTGATCTGGCTGATATTCTTTAGCGGGATTGGCAGTTCGGCGAAGCTGGTTTTAAACGTAATATGATCTCCCTGAATACCTAGCAGCTTGCCGCTTACGCTGTCTTCGTTGATAAAGAAGACGAAATCTTCCGCGCCATTCCCTGTCATTGCTTTTTTCCCACTGGGAAGGGTGCCACTCCATTCGGACATGGAAATATTACTGATAACTGTGGAATTGGAGCTCATTGAGGTAAAGAGGAGTCCCCGGGCTTCATCGGGCAATTCATTCTGCTGGACGTCTTCCCATTTTTTGAAAAATTTTTCGTTAATGTACAGGGCGATGATATTTTTACCTCTGTCTATACGAATGGAAATTCGTGCTCGGTTGCCTAGTTCATTCAAGTTGATCCTTATATTGGAACCTATATTGCGTGCTCCGCCTGCCCCGTTGCGGCGGGTATAGCGGTAGAGGTAAGCGTATGATGTGTTCAGCCTTAAGCAGTAAGAGTTGCCTGTTGAATAGGAATCAAGTCGGTCCGATAGAAAATTGACGTAAAGATTCATGTAGCTTGACCACTCAACGTCAAAGTCAAAACGCGCGATAGGGGGAATCTCTTTAAATTGGCGACCAACCCGGGCTTGGCTGTATTTTGCCTCTAGTGACATGTTGTTGAATCTCCATGTGCCTTGAGCGGCGTTGACCTGTCTGGTTTTGGCTTCTATTTGGGATGCGTTTGAATCTGGATTTAATTCCTTAATCAATCTCCCGCTTGATGCGTCATAGAAGACCCAGTTGCGAATACTTTTAGGGCCCTCGTACAGGGTCTTAAGTGCGGTGAATCCGGGAATTAAGGATTTTACGGCTGACCGGTTGATTTGAATTTCGCCGGCATGCCAGGTGTTCACCGTTAACATTCTTTTCTTTAACCCGATCAGCTCGCCTGAAAGCCCGTCCCCGTTGATCAAGGTGATTTTTGCAGAATGTTCTATTGCTTTACCCTGGGATTGGCCGGCATCAAACTGGATGTGGCTAATGTGTGCAGGCGTAATTTTCAGTTGGGGAGAGACATGAGGATGATTCCATACAACACTGCTATCTGAATCGAGCCTTTCAAATGATCCTCTGAATATATCGCCACTTTTTAGTTTTACATGCTCATCCTTTAATTGTTTTGTAAAATTGAACCTGGGGGCTTTAGTGGCATTAGGCGCTGGAGCACGGCCCAAGACAATATTTTTACCCAAGATTCCAGGGACGACCTGTATGCCCTCTTGAGCCATGCTCATTGGTGGCAAGATAGCTGCAAAAAAAATAATTAAGACTGATTGTCTCACTCGATACATTATACAACTTGATTAGACGGGTTTCGTCAAGAAACCCTAAAAAAAACGGATTCCGCAGTCAAATGCCTAGCCAGATAGGACCTTGTCATCTTTTAGCTTATTTAGCTTAGGTTCGATTGAAAGAGAGCAATAGGGGGCTTCTGGGTTTAGGCGAAAATAGTCCTGATGGTGTTTTTCGGCTTCGAAAAAAACATTCAATGGCTCAATTACTGTCGTGATGGGTGAATCAAGCGTTTTCTGCGATATATTCATTGATATGAGGGCGGTTTCCCTCTGTTCCTTGTTGTGGGGCATAATGGTCGATCGGTATTGAGCGCCTACGTCATTTCCCTGTCGATTAAGCGTTGTTGGATCATGTGCTTTCCAAAATACATCCAGAATGCCTTCCAAGGTGATGCGTTCAGGATCAAAATGAATCTGAACGACCTCTGCATGGCCGGTGTCACATTTGCAAACCTCCTCATAGGTAGGGTTTTCCGTGTGTCCTCCGGCGTAACCAGAGACAACGGATTTTACACCCTTTAGCCTTTTGAAGACCGCCTCCAAACACCAAAAACAACCTCCTCCAAGTGTGATTTTCTCTGTTTTCAAAATTATTTACTGCCAGGCTTGATGGGGACTATTAATTTAAGATCCTCAGGTAAATCTTCAGGATCATAGGTTTCGACTTCCATGGCCATGAGGCTATAAAAGGGTACCTTTGGCATATATTTTCCGTTGGATCGGTCGACTAAAACCGCGAGGGCAACTACCCGAGCTCCTTCCTGCTGAACAATCTTAATTACTTCAGTGGCCCGTCCCCCACGAGTAACGACGTCTTCTACAACCAGGACTTGCTCGTCAGGGGCGAACCCAAAGCCCCTTCGTAAAACCAAACAGTCATCTTCCTTTTCTGCAAAAACAAACCGCGCCCCAAGTTGGCGTGCGACTTCTTGGCCGATCACCAATCCCCCCATCGCAGGAGCCACCACCGTCGCAACATCCAAGTCACGCACCTTGTCTGTCAGGGCCTTGCCCAGCTTCTCCACCACAGGCATTTTCTCCAAAGCGGAGGCGCATTGAAAGAACTTACGGCTCCTCAATCCACTTCTTAAAATAAAATGCCCCTCAAGCAGGGCTCCGGTTTGGCGAAACGTTTCAATGACTTCATCTTGATTCACGGGACAATATTACATCCATAACTATACGATATCAATGCCAACCGATATGCCTTTAATCTGGATTGATTGATGCAGACGTGCTATAAGGTCAAAGTGCTAAGGAGGGTGAAGTTGTTAACGGCGATCCTTTTGCTCCCTTGCTGTTTTGCAGTGGGTCAGGTTTTTTTTGGGCTCGTCATTCAGTTAAAATTTAGCGGAATGGTTTTAGTGCCACTCGCTGCAGGAGGTGCCTGTATGCTTCTTTTGTACACTTGCCTGCCTAAGCCTATCTGGGCTTATGTGCTGGGGCATGAATTCTCACATGCAATAGCCTGCATGCTGTGCGGAGGGCGGGTAAAAGGGATGAAAATCAGTAATAATGGGGGGCATGTTTACGTAACTCGGGATAATTTTTTTGTGACATTAGCGCCATATTTCGTACCGATTTATGCCATCGTGGTATTTTCGGTGTTTGCCTTGGGGCGTCATGTGCTGGACTGGGGGGCACCAGTGACTTGGGCTGCTTTTTTTTGGGCGTTGGGTTTGGCTTATTCGTTTCACGTATTACTGACTTGGGATATTCTTCACACACGACAACCTGATATCATCTCCCAAGGTTATCTTTTTTCTGCAGTTGTTATTTTTCTGGGCAACGCTCTGGTTGCTGTATTAGGGGTGGTTTTTGTTTCAAACGATATAAGATTGCATCAAATAGCACATTCGTTGGGTGATGAAGTATCTGAAACGTATCGCATAATTGGTGGTTTGCTGCAGAATGCACCAACTGCCATTAATTCAGTCTTGAATTCGTTTCTAAGCTAGGGCGAAATGCGCTTGCGCGATGACCTTAAGTGATATTGTCCAGGCCGATCATATCGAACCCGATCTAAAGGCTGAAGATCGATGGGCCGCCATTGATGAATTGGTGGACAAGTTGATTGCCAGCGGGGCTCTCAGGAAGGAGGACCGGGAGTCCATTATAGAGGTTATAAAGAAACGCGAGAAATCCATGAGCACTGGTATCGGTTTTGGCATTGGCATACCCCACGCGGCTACTGAAGCCATAGATGACGTTATCGGGGCACTTGGGCGGTCCAGTGTCGGAATTGATTTTGAGGCTCTCGATAATCAGCCGGTCAACTTGGTCGTGCTTTTCCTTGTTCCTCAGGGTCAGTTTCAAAAACACCTGAACACATTGGCGAACATCGCCAAGTTACTTCACAATCGTGAGTTTCGTGAGTCGTTAGAAAACGCTCCTGATGCTGCTGCTATTAGGCAGATCATTAGTCAGCCAGCTGAGTAGATGCGGTGATTCAGACTGAGATTGAACACCGGCTTCTTCAGGCGATAACCGGACTGATCCCTGAGGCTGAAAACGAGAAAATTTACGTGCGCCCCTGTGCCGACTTGCAGCACGGCGACTTCCAAAGTAACGCCGTTATGGCGCTCGCAAAAAAACATCGAATGAACCCCAGGCATCTTGCTGACCGGTTGCTGGAGGATTTGGATTTGTCTGAATTATGCCAGGCCGTTGAAGTTGCGGGGCCTGGTTTTCTCAATTTCAAGATAAGAACGGAGCTCATTGAAAATTCTTTGGGCTGCGCACTTGTGAAAGAGTGCCCATTTGTAGACAGGGTCAAGAAGCCCTCCACAGTAGTTATGGACTTCAGCTCTCCAAATGTAGCCAAACCGATGCATGTAGGTCATATCCGATCAACCATTCTTGGCGATAGCTTGACTAGGGTACTGAGGCTTCTTGGTCATGAGATTATAGCAGACAATCATATTGGCGATTGGGGAACTCAATTTGGAATGCTTTTGTTGGGCTGGAAAACCATCCTAGATACTAGTGCCCTTGAAAAAGACGCTATCGCAGAACTGGAGAGACTCTATAGGGAGATAAACGAAAACGAATCCCTTAGGGATGAAGCACGTGCCGAATTGGTGAAGCTTCAGCAGGGTGACAAAGAAAATAACGACATATGGCGGAGAATGGTTGCTTTATCTCAAGAGCAATTTGATGTTGTGTATGGTCGCTTAGGGGTCCACTTTGATCAGGTGCTGGGGGAGAGTTTTTATAATCCATTCCTACGTGAGACGGTTGATCAACTACAGAAAACTCAAATTGCCGAGGAAAGCGATGGGGCTCTCGTGGTTCGGTTTTCTGACAACAAACAACTGGCTGACAAGCCGGCTATTGTTCAGAAGAGCGATGGGGCGGCAAATTATACAACCACGGATTTAGCAACCCTGGCGTACCGCCTCAGTGAATGGTCGCCGGATAAGATCGTGTATGTAACCGATGGGCGTCAACAGCTTCATTTTCAACAGCTTTTTGCTATTTTCAAGCGCTGGAGGACCGATTCAAAGGTTGAACTTGAGCACGTGTGGTTCGGTTCCATTTTGGGTGCGGACGGCAAGCCTTTTAAAACACGTTCGGGACAAACAGTCAGGCTCTCGGCTCTACTGGACGAGGCCGAAGAACGTGGTTTCAATGCTGTTACGCAGAAAAATCCAGGGCTGAGTGAAGAAGAGAGGCGAAAAATAGGGCGGATTATTGGCCTGGGGGCTTTGAAGTATGCTGATTTATCAAACAACCGCCAAAGCGATTATGTTTTCGATTGGGACAAGATGCTTTCCCTGCAAGGAAACACAGCGCCATACCTTCAATATGCTTATACACGAGTAAGGAGCATTTTTAGAAAAACCGAGCAACCGGATTGGAGTCGGGTTTCAATCCAATTAACCGAGGCGGAGGAAATATCTTTAGCCAAGCATCTGATGAATTTTGGCCACACTCTGGAAATGGTTGCCGAAGATCATCGCCCGAATTTCCTGTGCAATTATCTTTATGAGCTGGCTGGGCATTTCAGCCGTTTCTATGAAACATGCCCGGTGCTAAAGGCCGAACAGGGGCAGCAGGAGAGCCGGCTAGCCCTTTGTGAACTAACTTCTAGGGTGCTGCGTAAAGGACTTGCTGCGCTCGGCATTGAAGTTACTGAAGTAATGTAATAAGGCGCTCGAATAAATCGTATTCATTCCTGCAATGGTCCACCGACTCCTGCAACAACCCGTAACCAGCTCCATATGCCGGGCCGTTTAGCACGCAGCCATCAGTTCTGCACTGTCCTATTTGCTCCTGACCCCTGGCTCTTATCGAATCAGGGGTCCCTTCTGCTTCATATTTCCAGCCAATTAACAACGAATCAGGATATAAACAGCGCAGATCCTTGATGATTTTTGGGGTTGGATTCAGTTTAAGAGTGAAGGGAGCGGTTGAATCAATCTTTCCTTTCCGGGTTTCTATAGGCTCAAAATCACTAACTGCAGCTACATGAAACACCGCTGCAACATCAGTCTTTGACATGTCTATAATTTTCTTTTTGAGGGACTCTGCCGTGGTGAACGAATGGATCTCAATATTATCAGATTCAGGATGGTGCTGGGTTGACTTTGAAAGCAGCAGAGTCACCTTGTATTTCTCCCGGCAGAGTGAATCTGCAAGCATTGACCCAAGGCGGCCAGTAGAACGATTGGTCAACAATCGAACCTCATCAATTGGCTCTGTGGTGGCTCCGGCTGTTACCAGGCAGTGCATGAGATAGGATTGATAAGGCTACATTAACATTGCAAGCTCGCGCGTGCAAAAATTGAAGAGAATGTCTCAAAAAGGAGGAGGACTGACTGGCTTAATTAAGGAGGCGTGATTGATGGGGCTTTGCCTCACTTGCCTAAGTCAGCGAAGGGGGTGTTGATCTGACTGTCCCCGCCTGGGGAATCGCTGGCCTCTTCTGTTTCCTCCGGTAGTTCTTGCAATTTCTCTTTTGCGTGAGGGTTATCTGCTCTTTGATTTTTTGGCAATGGGTTAAGAAGCGCATCAATTCCTCGGCCGGCTAATCTGGGGGCTACATCCGCCTTGCCCCATGGTTTTAGTGAGTCAATAAAGCGGTTAACGGTGTCAAAACCAATATCCTTATGAGCGTTTTCACGTCCTCGAAATCGAAGGTGAATTCTCACCTTCATATCCTGACATAAAAAATTTATTGCGTGAGCTAACTTGAAGTCAAAATCATGTTGCTCGCAGCGGGGGCGTAACTGAACTTCCTTCAATTTGCCTGCATGAGAATTTCGATTTGTCTCCTTTTTCTTTTTGGATTCTTCGTATTGATACTTCCCAAAGTCGCATATCCGGCAAACTGGGGGTCTGGCATTGGGGGAAATCTCAACGAGATCAAGCAAGTGTCTTTTGGCCAAGGCAAGCGCCTCCTCGGTCCTCATGATCCCGACCTGCTGACCTTCCGCATCCACAACACGCACCTCCCGGACTCGGATGCGGTCATTTATCCGAGTTCGCGGCTCCCAGTGGCGTCGTCCTCTTCCCTTGCCTCGTGGACGACTCAATGTTGTTCCTTAAATTGTTGTTTTTCCATGTGATCGGTCTCTGCATTATGCAGAGAACACGTTCCTATTTGATCCGAATTATGATTTGAGGCAAGGACAAAAAGAGCAATCATTCTTGTTTGTTTTTCATGGCAATCATTATCTGAAGCCAGTAGGTTCCCGGCCCGACAATGGCAAGGATATACCCATTTAATGCCCTGAGACCCGCATCAGGCTTGGCAGACAAAGTTTGCGAACTTCCGTACGATGTGATGAGCAGCGAAGAAGCCCGAGTCCTGGCGCAGGATAGGCCACATAGCTTTTTGCATGTTAGTAAGCCAGAAATAGATTTGGAATCAGGAATTGATGTCTATTCACCACCTGTTTACGCAAAAGGGGCGGAAAATTTTGCATCCCTTCAGGAACAAGGCGTATTGCTCAAGGACCCATATCCCTGCTATTATCTTTATCAACAGATAATGTCCGGACACAAACAGGTTGGCGTTGTGGCAGCTGCAAGCTGCGAAGAATACGATTCCGGCATTATTAAAAAGCATGAATACACCAGGCCAGCCAAGGAGGATGATCGGGTGCGTCATATTGAATCGTTAAGCTCCCAAACAGGGCCTGTTTTTCTGACGTATCGGGCTGTGGCTGAAATTGACGCATTCGTTACGGCAGCCTGCTTTAAGGATCCCGATGTAGACTTTGAAGCAGCGGACGGAGTCCGGCATGCTTGCTGGGTTTTGGACTCAAAGGAAGATATAGCTTTCCTGAAAGAGCAATTTCGAAAGGTTGAGTGCTTATATATAGCCGATGGCCATCATCGCAGCGCGGCTGCGTCCAGGGTAAATGCGTCGAGACAGGGGGCAGGGCAAAGCAGTCGCTTTTTAAGCGTGATATTCCCCCATGATCAGATGCAAATCCTTCCATATAATCGTGCCATCAGAACATTGAACGGGATTGACCCTCAAATATTCCTCGAACAACTTGGTAATATTTTTGAAATTCGTGAAAGCAATGAGGGGACATGTGGTGGGAAAAACGAAATTTGCCTCTATATGAATGGCAAATGGAAGGCATTAACCTTTAAAAAGGATAAAACAACGGCAACTACTCCCGCAGAAGAACTGGATGTTGCCTTGCTGCAGAATCATGTTTTAGCACCAATGCTTGGCATTGATGATCCGCGCACAAGCTCTCAAATAGAATTTGTGGGCGGAATACGGGGGGCGAAAGAGCTAAAGAAAATGGTCGATGAAGGCGGGTGCGTATGTGCGTTTTCCCTTTATCCGACTAGTATTGAAGATTTGATGGAGATTGCAGATTCTGATGGTATTATGCCTCCCAAGAGCACGTGGTTTGAGCCTAAGCTGCGTGATGCCATGTTTTGCCACATGATTTGAATTATATTATGAAAATTGTTCTCGCTTATTCCGGAGGGTTGGACACGTCAGTTTTATTGACTTGGTTGAAGGAGAAATATGAAGCGCAGATAATTGCCTTTTGCGC
>CAZAIZ010000032.1:0-10417 GCA_964485275.1 uncultured Pedosphaera sp. | reverse complement strand
CGGCGATAGAGCTTTTGCAGAGCCCTGCCTTACCACTTGGCTACCCCGCCCCTGAGAAGCACCGACTGTATCGGCGAGAGAAAAAAAGTCAAATTCCTTACTTCCCACCCAACTTACGACGAAATTTCCACAACTCTCGCGGCTTATAAATTCCAACTGGAGTAATGATCCCGGTGATGAGTTCGGCGGGTGTCACATCAAAGGCCGGATTACGAGCGGCGCTTGCAGGGTTCGCTACACGGATCTCGCGGCACCTTCCCCGGTTGTCGACACCCCAAGCGCCCAGTACCTCCGATTGATCCCGTTCCTCAATGGGGATTTCTATTCCTCTTCGCAATTCCCAGTCAATGGTCGAAAAGGGAATTGCCACGTAGAAAGGAATCTTGTGTCGGGCAGCAAGGACGGCCTTGGTGTAAGTACCAATCTTGTTGGCCACTTCACCCGTGCGCCCGAGCGTGCGGTCACTCCCCACAATCACCAGATCAATTTCACCACACTGCATCAGGTGCCCGGCGGCATTGTCGGCAATGACTTCATGGCTTATGCCCTGTTGACCCAGTTCCCACGCGGTCAGTGCCGCGCCCTGTGATCGTGGGCGGGTTTCATCACAATACACGTGAAAGGATTTTCCTTTGGTCTGCGCAGCATACATGGGCGCAGTAGCAGTACCCACATCCACAAAAGCCAACCAGCCAGCATTACAATGAGTTAGTACAGACGATCCGTTCTTGATAAGCTTGGCTCCGTGCCGACCGATTGCCTCGCAATGAGCTACATCCTCATCGGCAAATTTTTTGGCGGCCTTTAACGCGAGGTCTTGTTTCTGCACTATCGACTTACCCACGTTCATCGCGGCAAGTACGTCTTTCATGGCGTTAACCAAATCCACTGCCGTAGGCCGAGCTTCGGCCAGAGTTTGGTATACACGCTCAATTTGTCTGGCGAAGGCCGCCTCTGTTTTTCCGGAAAAAGCGCGCACCCCCTGGGCCAATCCGTAGCCAGCAGTCGCGCCAATGGCACCGGCACCGCGAACAGTCATCTCAGCAATCGCGCGCGCAGTTCGTATGTAGGTTGCGGCGCGAGTGAGCTCAAAGGCGTGTGGTAATCGACGCTGCTCGATGAGTACAACCTCGTTGGTGCGAGCGTCGAAGGAAACAGTACGAAAGTGTTTGGTACGACCGTGGACGCGAACCTTCATCGGTCAACTCAGGTCCGCTTCTAACTCAGCAATCTCCTGTTCGATAGCCGCATATATTTCCTGCTGCCGCAGAGACTCAAGATCAGCATCTTTCCGTAAATGGTCAAAATCGCGGTAGCCATAGTGAATGGCCTTACGAAGGGCGTTGGCCGCTTTGCGGAATTCCTCGGTCAGTGAAAAACTGCAAGCTAGGTTGTAATGAACCAAGGGGTCATCAGGGCATAGCCGTGCCAAGCGGGAGTCTACCTGAAGACCGTCTTTAAACCTCCCCCGACGAGTGTAATCATCTCCCAGAAGCTGAAGGGCCTCCACATAGCGACCATCACGTTGGACAACGCCTTCTAAAAACTGAATCTCAATATCCAAATCCCGCCGTTCGCGGTTCGAAAGTTTCTTATCTGTACTGTGCAGTTCAGCCATAGCCGCCTGACCCTCAGGTGCGTGAAGAATAACGGAGAGATTCTTACAATGCCAATAACAACTTTTTCACCTCACGCAATCTGGGAGCTGCTTTCTTCTTGGTTAACCGGGGGAATTTACCGGCCAGTGAGATATAATCACCCGCTCTTCTCAACTTCAGGCGATCCTTGTCGACCACTATCGACTCCACACCTTTGTCCGAGGCAATCACCTTGAGTTCACTAACCAACAGCAAATGCTCCATGGCAGGAGGTAGTTTGCCAAAGCGATCACGCAACTCCTCAGCCATGGCACGAACCTCCCGGGAATCATTGGCCTGTGCAAGCCGACGATAGATATCAATTCGTTGGCGAGAAAGACCGATATAATCCATCGGGATGTATGCAGGAGCCGAAAGGCAGGTGTTTTTTTCTGGCTCAGGCAATGGAGCCTCCTCTTCATACTCCTCCCACTCCCATGTTTCCTCTCGCGGGACGGAGATACTGCTTTCCTTTTTGCGCTGACGGGCAGTAGGCGAATATTTCTTGCCATCACCCTGCTCGGGGCTGAGCGTGAGAAAATCAAACTTCACCTCTACCTCAATCCGTTTCTTTACCTTATCCCCCTTAAGCTGGGATACACTTTGCTTAAGGAGTTGACAGTATAACTCAAAACCGACTGCCGTGATATGACCACTCTGCTCAGGCCCCAGTAAATTCCCTGCCCCGCGAATTTCCAGATCACGCATTGCGATTTTAAACCCGCTACCGAGACTGGAATATTGTTTGATAGCGCTAATGCGCTTGCGCGCATCGGCCAATAAGGCTGCATGGCGCGGCAAAAGAACATATGCGTAAGCCTGATGTTTGTAACGCCCGACACGTCCGCGCAACTGATACAAGTCACTTAAGCCAAACCGGTCAGCACGATCGATGATGATGGTGTTGGCATTGGGTATATCGATTCCACTTTCGATGATCGTCGTGGAGAGCAATACATCCGCCTGGCCATTGATGAAGGTCGTCATTACCTCCTCGAGTTCATCAGACTTCATCTGTCCATGCCCCACCACAATACGCGCTTCAGGCACTATGCCCTGCAACTTTTTTTCGAGGGTATGAATTGTCCCCACCCGGTTATGCAAAAAGAACACCTGCCCTCCCCGGTGCAATTCCCGCTGAATCGCCCTCCGAATGAGATCTTCATCATAATCGGCCACAATTGTCTCCACCGGCAAACGATCCACCGGCGGAGTTTCAATGGTGCTCATGTCACGTGCACCAGTCAGCGCGAGATACAGCGTACGGGGAATAGGGGTTGCCGATAAGGTAAGCACATCCACGTGTGTGCGCAGCATCTTAAACCGCTCCTTGTGGGCCACCCCAAAACGTTGCTCCTCGTCGATCACGACCAGACCCAAGTCCTTAAACTTCACGTCCGGTTGAATGAGGCGATGTGTTCCAATAACAATGTCCACTGCCCCGCCAGCAAGCGCGGCCACCGTCTTCGCCTGTTGACCCTTGGTGCGAAACCGCGAAAGCAAATCCACCCGCACCGGATATTCGGCCATGCGTTCGGTAAAAGTATTAAAGTGCTGCTGGGCAAGAACCGTCGTAGGCACCAGCACGGCCACCTGTTTGCCCGCCATAACCGTCTTGAATGCGGCGCGTATTGCCACCTCGGTTTTACCAAACCCAACGTCCCCACAAATCAACCGGTCCATGGGCTGTTCTCCTTCCATATCGCGCTTGGAATCATCAATGGCCTTAACCTGATCCTCAGTTTCCTCATAAACAAAAGAGGACTCGAACTCGCGTTGCCATGTCGTATCTTCATCAAAGGCATGACCACTTTCAGTTTCACGCACTGCCTGGATACGAAGAAGCTCAGCCGCCAAATCACGCACTGCCTTCTCGGCTTTTTCCTTTGTTTTTTCCCAGCGCTTGCCCCCAAGCACATTCAAGGGGGGATTCATCTTGCCCGAACCCACGTATTTACTAACCAAATGGGCTTCACTCACCGGCACATATAATTTTGAAGGAGGGTTATCAGGATCACTGGTGGCATACTCAATAACCACACATTCGTGCGCGCTGTTATCCTCCCCCTCTTTTGCCCCGGAAAGAGGCATGACCTTCATGCCGAGATATCGCCCAATCCCGTGTTGAATGTGCACCACATAATCGCCCTCCTCCAGCTCGGTGAAATTAATATCAAAAGCCGATTTCAGCGTGCCACCATGGCGGCTCTTCATGCGTCGGGGACGCTGAATCTTATAGCGGCCAAAAATTTCCGCGTCACTCACCACAACCCATTTTTCATCGCTGAACAAAAACCCACGGCTTAGAGTTCCCAATGAAATATCCAGCTTGCCCCCTTCCTTTTCAAAACCGTATTCAGACCATAACTCTTCCAAACGCTGCTGCTCGCCCTGGTTATTACATAGAACTGAAACAATATGATCCTGCCTTCGCCATCGGTGGATCTGTGCGAAAAACTCCCGCCGCTGGGCCTCCACAATCTGCGGATCGGCAATGCGCGTACCCATTGGGCGAAATGCTTCAAGGCTGGTAATATTCAGTTGCACGTCACACGGTTCGTTTTCAGATTCATACAGTTCAATGCGTGCAAGACTCCGTTGCTGAATCCGGTTAAGCAAAGTAGTCCACTCGACATGAAATCGATCGCCGGGAGGAATCTCCATTACCTTTTGGGCGGCGGCCTCTTCGATGGCATCAGGGTCACAAAAAAGGAGAATCGCATCTTGCGGCAAATGCTCAATCAATGTCGTCGCGCCCACATCTTTCATGCGCTTAAGCAGCCCCACTTCCCCTCCTGGAGAAAAGTTGACCTGATTAATCTTTTCACGCGACACCTGACTCTGCGGATTAAAGTAACGAAGTGAGTCCAGTTCATCGCCAAAAAACTCGCAACGCACCGGCCACGGAGTCGTAAAAGGAAATACATCGACAATACCCCCTCGCAGTGAAATCTCTCCACGTGCTGTTACCTGAGCCTCCGGTTCATAACCCTGATCTTCCAACCACTCGATGAAATCCAATGGATCCAATTGATCGCCGAGCTTCAACGTACGCGTACGTCCCCGCACCTCGGTCGGCGGCAATGTACACTGCATAACAGCAGACACCGTTGCAGTAACCACGGGCTTCTGTTTTTGAGAGAGAGACTGAAGAACCTCAAGCCGTTCACTAATTGCATCGGCATGAGGCAATTTGTCTTCATGGGGCAAGACCTCCCAATCCGGATAAAAGAACGTGGGAATCTGTAGTTCCATCAAATGCAACCAAGTCTCCACATCCTGCTGGAGGGTTTCCTGATGCTTAAGATTACCGGTGATGAGAACAACCGGTCTTTCCGTTTTTCCGGCCAATAGCACCCCCAGATGAGCCCATCCAGCAGCATCCACACCACCGCAGGTCACAGCACCGCCTTTGGCAATGCGTTTTACCAGCTGTTGACCGGCAGACGATGCGATAATCTGATCGAATAATTTGGGGCGGTCACTCATCAAAGATGACGCGCAGAAAGTACAAGCTGGCATGGGAATACCGGGGGGGTCAAGCGCCCTATTGACAAGGTAACCTATCAAGGTAGGATGACGTACACAGGTTCGGAGTTATGAAGATTATTGCCGCCATACTCGCCACAGCAGTTGTTTCTGCATCAATTACATTTGTTGTTTCATCCACCAATAGAGAGATGGTGAAGGAGGAGAGGCGTGAAGTCCGCAGCGATCGGTCGGGTCAGGTTATTGCCGAACTGCAAAAGCAACTGAGGCAGGCAAAAGCCGAGGCGGGTAAAGTGGAACTGGTCCGGGCAGAAGTCATCGTCCCCGGTGCCTCGACCGGAACTCCAGAGGAGGTGCTGAAATATCTGAGCGAACTTCCAATGGGAGAACGCAGGGGCAGAGACACTGACGAACATCGCGTTCTGATCCGTCAGGTCATTCGCCAATTTGAGGAAATTACATCCATGGGACCTGCCGCCCTCCCTGCCATTGACCATTTTCTACAACAAGGACTGGATTTGATGTTGTGGGAGAACACCTCCCAAATCACCTCTCGCAATTGGGAACGTGGCGAAATTTACCTCGACCCGATCTTCCCGCCTTCTTTGCGAATCGGCTTATTCAATTCCATTCGCCACATCGGCAAACGTAATGGCACGCACCTGCAGGAATGTGAACGAATCCTTCTTAAGGTACTGGGTACTACTGCCCGGTCACTGGAGGTCGCTTACCTTGCCCAGGTTTTGGATGATCTTTCCAAGGACCAACACAAGGAGGCATACCTGCAGGCGTCCCATGAACTGCTGATACATTTTTACGATCAAGCCCCCAAGTCAGCCAAGGGTTTACGCATCTATCAGGAGGAAAAGGTGGACTCCTATCTCGACCGCCAAAATCGATCGACTCTTTGGAGTTTGTTGAGAAATAACAAGGACGTCACCTTTATGGATCAGGCCAAGAAGGAGCTGTTATACGAGTATAACAGGAAGGAGAAAAAGGACGGTCAGGAAATTGAAGTTGCCTACACCGGAATTGACCGTTCGGTTCTGGGTTATCTTACCGGAGTTTTGGGAGCAGACGCGATGCCCATATTGCGAGACATCTACGACACTCCGGGTATAGGTGACCGCAACCGTAGCACCTTAAGGGGAGTAGCCGCCGGATACTTGGGAGTCAGTGAAGATGCCAATATTATGATAAACAGCCGGATGAATGAGGGGTTCGCGAAATTCGCTTCAATAGATGACAAGAAAAAGCAAAAGGAAAACCGGGAAAGCGGGATGAGAACCGTCAATTATTACCTCAACAAACTGGGTGAAGGCAGGAGTGTCGCCCCCGAAACCTTACAGGCCCGGCAGCAGTACCTCTCCTCACTACGTGCACAAACTCAGGACAAGGAAGTGCTAAAGATGATGGATAACACCGAACGCCGGCTCAAGGATATGGCTGACCCGTCAAAAGCAAAGAAACTAGATAGCCGTTTCGATTCCCGCCGCTCCTCGAGTCAAAAGCGTTAAAATCATAGCGGCCACTGGAACTTTTATTTCTTCAGGGATTAAAGCCCCCCCACTTCATTCTGTTCATCTTCCTTTAAGGATGTTTTGATCCCCGGCAGTGAAGAACCCCATCATTGCCGCGCTGGATGTGTCCGATGCCGAACAAGCAATAGAACTGGCTGAAGCAATCGCCCCCGCCGTGGGTGCCTTCAAGATCGGCAAGGAACTCTTTGTTTCCGCAGGTCCTGACATTGTTAAACGCGTTCGTGATACTGGGGCTTCAGTATTTCTGGACCTCAAGTTCCATGACATCCCCAATACCGTAGCCAAGGCTGTAGCCAGCGCCACCCGGCTGGATGTGCAGATGCTCACTGTTCATTGTTGCGGGGGCAGCACCATGTTACAAGGGGCGTTAAAAGGAGCAACTGAAGTAGCAGAGCAAACGAACAATGAACCCCCGCTGGTTCTAGGAGTAACTGTACTGACCAGCATGGATGAGAGTGACTTGAATGAAGTGGGGGTGGGGAAGACTCCGCAAGATCAGGTGATTGACCTGGCCAAGATGGCCACTGAATCAGGCCTCAAGGGTTTGGTGTGTTCGCCCAAAGAAATAGTGTCCCTGCGCAAGGTGTTACCGCGTGAAGTGCAACTGGTGACACCGGGCATCCGCCCTGTGGGTAGTGACACCGGCGATCAAAAAAGGGTGATGAGCCCGGCTGAAGCACTCCAAGCGGGTGCAGACTGGCTGGTGATTGGCCGGCCAATCTATGCAGCTGTCAACCCCCGTGAGGCAGCCGAGACTGTTTTCGAAAGTCTCGCCTGAAGTTACCACACTTAGGCCCATCCTGCCTTACCAAAGGCAAGAAATCAGTAAATTAAATTCACCCCGCTTCCGTTGCATGAAAATCATTCTGGTTTATATTGATAAATGAAACTCTCACAAACTCTCCCCATCTGCGGCCTGCTCTCGGTGCTGCTAGCTGGGCTTGGGGCATATAATCAACGAACGCCGCGTGCTTCTGTCCCACCCATAACTGAAAAACAAACACCGGTTAAACAAACCAAGTTATCAAACCCGCCCCAGTCACTACCCAAAAACATAGTTGCGCCAACGGCCGCACCCCTGCCCCCACCTACGGTGCCCAAGCTCGATATTCGGCTCACTCACAGGGGGTTCAAGACCGATCCGGCGAATTTCCAGGTGGTTTGCAAATCTGCAGCCATGGCCATTGCCCGCTACTATCCCAAACGAACATTCAAGCCCATCCTAATCCCCAAGGCCGATAATGGTTTCCCGGTAAAGCTGGATCAACGCGGGCCCAATGGGGAATCACAAATCATGCTCAGTATCGGCGATGGCTGGATGTGGAACCAGATCGCCTACCAGTTCGCCCACGAGTTCACCCATATCCTCATCAATCACAACCAGCCCGGTGCAGGCCCCAATCACTGGATCAATGAAGCTTTTTGCGAGGCAGTCTCCTATCAGGCCCTCAAGCAGATGGCCAAGGACTGGGAGCATTATCCTCCCTATCCCAACTGGAGGGGCTACGCCAAATATCACAGTTCCTATGCCGACAAATATCTGGGCAAGAGCAAAGCCCGCCCTGAGGGCATGGAATTCACGGCGTGGTTCAAGAAAAATGAAAAGGCACTGCGCATGGGAAAACGTTATCCCAAATATGGTCTTTACCAATATCCTGCCTACCAGTTTTACCAGGTCATCAAGGAAGACCCCTCCCAGTTGGCTGCCCTTGCCTACCTGAACTTCGGACTGAAAAACCCGGCCATTAGTACCCAGCAATATCTAGCCCGATGGAAAACGGTGCTACCCACTGCCCACAAACCCTTCGCTGACAAGATCGCCCGTTCATTTGGCTACTCCCTGCCAAACTAGAGCTGCGTGAAAAATACCAGCCTCATTATTCATATCATCCTGAGCGTGCAATTACTGTTGCATGTAGCCGGTTGGATTTGCCTGAAAAGCGACCGGCAGGAGAAAGCTCTGGAGAGGCAACAACCTGAATTAGTCGGAAAATTCGTGGCAGACGAGGCTGCATTGGAAGCGAAACGAGTCGCCGCGAAATGGGCCGCCGCGGAGGCCGAAAGGATCGCCATAGAGAAAGCCGCTGCGGAGAAAGCTGCCGCAGAAAAAAGACGCGTGAGAGACGCTATTACCCGTGCTGAAGCATTTCTATTAACGATGCAGCAACCCAATGGGGCTTTTTACGATTCCAAAAGTCGTTTTGTTCGTCATGGATACGCGATGACTTCACTGAGTCTCTTGGCGCTCGCCGATAGTGGACATAAGCCCATTGATCTGAATATGAAGGGTATCGCGATGACCCGTGGGCTCGATTTTGTTTTGAGCGAAGATCCCCGGCTTCATCGCTCTGGAGGGTATTTTGGAGTGGAGGGTTCGCGCATGTATGGCCATGGCATCACCACCCTGTGCCTCACAACAATGATGAGAATTGGGGTGCACCCAAGACAGGAGGCACGGCTACGTGAAGTAAATCTGCAGGCCGTGGAACTGATTTTAAAAGCGCAAAGAACCCGCAAGAGCACCCCCAGATACGTGGGTGGGTGGCGATACACTCCGACTTCTCAAGACTCGGATTTATCGATCAGCATATGGCAAATTCTGGCTTTGGTTTCGGCAAGGAAGGCGGGAATTAATGTTCCCAAAGAGTCCATTGATTTGGCCGTTCGCTATCTTAAGCGCAGTTACTTTTCTGGCAGGAATGCTCGAGGGATACCGATTATTATGAGTAGCGGGTTCGGTTACCTGCCCGGCCAAAGACCGGAATATGCCATGACTGCAGCAGGGTTACTCGGCTTACAGATGTGTGAGGATAAGTTGAGCCCTGAATCAAAGGGAAGCACCCATTGGCTGGCAAAACAGGAATTAAATCCAAGAACAGAATGGTTCTACTTTGGTACTTATTTCTATTCCCAAGCCATGCGGGGAGAGGAAAAAAACAGGCAAAAAACTCAGGAGGTGCTCTTGGGACTCCAAAAAGATGATGGGTCCTGGGTTGGTAACAGTTCTAGGGAACGTGCCGGTCGCGTTTACTCTACGACCTTAGCTTTGGCCAGCTTGAACGCGGTGAAACAGTGAAGGCGTAATTCATCCTGCTACCATACCTGCACTGAATCTGCCTCAAAGATTTCCTCCAGCAAAACCGAGTAATCACTATTGGGATCGACCTGCATCAGCTCCACCACGCGTGTCTCGTGTCCGGCAGCTTCCTGGGCGGCAATCACGCTTGCGGCTAGTTCATCACCTTCCCGGGTTACCATATGGAAAATTCTGGCCATGTCTTAAAAACGCATCACGCTGTCAAACTCTGTAGTCATGGCGTTGAAGTCCGGTTCCTTTAAATTATGATTGAGTACTTCCTCAGTACGCACCACTTCCATGGCCTCTGCATCGGGCATCACCCAGACTTTTCCGCCTTTCTCCCTGATCATCCCAATAAACTGCCCGTACATCTTCCCATTGGGAAAACCTGCAGCCCCCTCCCCAACAGCACGCGCGGCAGCACCGCGTAACACCACGTGCAGTTCAACCTGACCCCACACGCCCACTCCACCGGCCATCCTGAGCGCTTCAGCAACTCGTCCATTGGTGCGGGGATCAGCATCGACCACCACCAGAATGCGGCACTTGGGGCCTTTGCTGGCAATACTGGCAAGACCCTCTTCCATCAGTTGAAACTCACAAACCGGTCGGTAGTGGCCATCACGTCATTGAGCATGGTGAGTCCCCCATAAAGGGCGTTCTCAGTCTGG
>CAZAIZ010000031.1:8632-10442 GCA_964485275.1 uncultured Pedosphaera sp. | reverse complement strand
GTTCCTCGCGGATGGTGCCTTGGGCGTCTTTCAGTTTCTCAACAGCCTGCAGATCGGCTTCCTCAAGATTTTTGGGTGTGTCTTGTGTAGATTGGCTCATGTGCTTAGTAGTTCAGAGTTTATTACGTAGGAAAGGCACGAATGGTTACCTCGCAAACCCGACATGGCAAATAAAATCGGCGATAACCGAGCAGGCTTTTGGGATGACGCCTTTGAACTGCTACTGTGGTCTGCCTGAATTAGGCCTAGTACTCGATCGCGAGAAGGGGCTGGCTTGATTCTCGGAATTTGATGGGGAGCTGAGGCTCCTACCACGCATTATCTTTGGGTTAATCTTTCCCAAAGGCGTGTAGCGATAGTACACTTCCAGGCATAACGTAGCCCATGCCGTCGTAATCACACCGCCAGCGCGTTTACCCCACTGACCATTCGGTGCCCAACTGCCGTCAGCAGATTGCAACTCTAGCAGCAGCGGAGCCATTCGACTGTTCCACTCCTCCCAACCTTCACCTCCATAAAGGCGCAGGCTAAGGGTGCCGTAGTACCAGTAGTAGAAATTCTTATCCTCTTTGTCCGGCATATGCGTCATGAGGTGTTGTACCGACTCGTCGAGTCGCTTGCTATTCTTGGGACTGACAAGCAACTCCAAGACATACATGCCCACGGCGGTCATTGCTTTTTTCGGGACTGGGTGTGCGTAGCCGTACATGCCTTTTGTTCGTCCAGTTCCGACACGATCAAGAAACTCCAAAGCCTTTGCCTTAGTTTTCTGCGGCGTTACAATACCTGATAGTTCCGCACTCGCTAGTGCCATGACAGCCCATCCGGACACGGAGAGGTCGCTTTTTTCGCTCCGGGGTATATAGCGCCATCCCCCATTATCAGTGTTTTGCCAGTTAACAAGGTATTTGATGGCTTTCTCCAATGGACCCTTGATTTCCTCATCTCCTGAAGCGCCGTAAGCCTCAGCAAGTGCAAGCGTGCCAATAGAGTGATCATACCCGCGACCACCATCCATCAACTGACCTTTCGGCCCAACTTGTTTGATCATCCACTCAAGCGCCTTGGCCAAGGTCTCCTGATAAGGGCCTTCCTTGTTATGACTAGCGCCAAAACTATAATAACAGAGCATTACCAAACCAGTGTGAGCGATGGGCGAGGAGGTTTCCTCCCAGTGACCGTCATCCTTCTGCTGCTTGGTGAACCAGTCCAGTGCTCGGCGCACAGCCGCCTCGGTTTCATCACTCCCTCCAAGGGATTCCATGACACCTTCTTTGGTGCGATCAACGTAGCGATTTGGATCCTTGGCTATACCTGGTTTCAGGCGCAGCACCTCACGAGTAAGCTTGCCCCCACGCGTCGAAGGACGATCGTCATCCGCATTACCATCGTTTGCCGCAATCCCCGTGAGGAGCACCACCAGAAGTACAACGTAAAGAGTCTTCATTTTCATTTAGTTATCAGTCAGTATCTTAGGTTGTAAGTGTTCCGAGTTCTTCAGCAAGATCAATCCGGCACCTTCTTGAAGGCTCCTATATTCCCTTTTCCCGGGAGTCTGATCACCCCATGAAGGGATCATCACCGCCAGGACCTTCTGAGGGGTCATCACCGCCCTTGGGCTCTTCTTTCATGAAGGGATCATCACCCCCAGGACCTTCTGAGGGGTCATCACCGCCCTTGGGCTCTTCACGGCCAAAGTCATCACCACCAGGACCTTCAGAGGGGGCGTCACCTCCTTTGGGCTCTTCTCTCATAAAGGGATCATCACCCCCAGGACCTTCTGAGGGGTCATCACCGCCCTTGGGCTCTT
>CAZAIZ010000031.1:7440-8532 GCA_964485275.1 uncultured Pedosphaera sp. | reverse complement strand
CACGGCCAAAGTCATCACCACCAGGACCTTCTGAGGGGTCATCACCGCCCTTGGGCTCTTCTTCCGTGAAGGGATCCTCACCCTCAGGGCCTTCTGAGGGGCCATCACCGCCCTTGGGCTCTTCGTTGCCTGGATTATCGCTAAAAGGATCTCTCGGGGGGCGACCTTCCTCTGCGCGTTCTTCGGTCAGCTTATCCGCTCCACCTGAGTCGCCGGGATCCGGCTCACTCAAGCTACCCCCTCGCATCCCACGCCGTATATCTTCCTGCGCTACAAGATCGCTCAACACAAAAAGCATTCCCATTAGGACGGTAAATGCGGTAATTACTCTCATATTTAAGGTTTGGTTTTTCATGATTAGCTGCCTTGTTTTGTTTCACGCAAGTTTACGTTGAAAAATCATCAATTTGTAACACCAACAATACAGACGCACCTGCCACACCGGTGGTCACAATTAATTACATTTTATCTACTGGAGGGCCAAGCTCTATTTCTTCCCTGAATTTCGATCCAATAATGGCAATAACATGATTTGCCCGCAAAAATCGCTAACAAGTACTCCGCACTGGATTTGTCGACTTCAGCCAATTCAGCTTTCAACCCAGCCCGATTCCCACACCAAGAAGTCGAAACATACCAACACCTAAGAGCCCTCATGACCACAAAAGAAAAAGAGAGGCATTCCTGCCTCCCCTGTCCTGCTCCAATTCCTGTCGAATTTAAGGTAATTACCAGACTATCTCGGCCTATAGGCGAGCCAAAACACTAGGGATTGAAAGGATCATCAACCTCGGGCTCCTCACCCTCTCCGGCACCACCGCCATCATCACCCATAAAGGGATCATCAATCTCGGGCTCCTCGCCCTCTCCGGCACCACCGCCATCTTCGCCCATAAAAGGATCATCAATCTCGGGCTCCTCGCCCTCTCCGGCACCGCCGCCATCTTCGCCGCCAAACGGGTCATCAATCTCAGGCTCCTCGCCTTCCCCTGCACCACCGCCATCTTCGCCCATAAAAGGATCATCAATCTCGGGCTCCTCGCCCTCTCCGGCACCGCCGCCATCTTCGCCGCCAAACGGGTCATCAATCTC
>CAZAIZ010000031.1:5052-7340 GCA_964485275.1 uncultured Pedosphaera sp. | reverse complement strand
CCCTCTCCGGCACCACCGCCATCATCACCCATAAAGGGATCATCAATCTCGGGCTCCTCGCCCTCCCCGGCACCACCACCATCTTCGCCCATAAAGGGATCATCAACCTCGGGCTCTTCTTCATCTCCAGCACCGCCACCTGGATTATCGCTAAAGGGATCATCAACTTCCGGCTCCTCACCTTCTCCTGCGCCACCACCTGGATTGTCGCTAAAGGGATCATCCGGACGACCGCCTTCTGCGCGCTCTTCACTCAATTCCTCCGCTCCACCCGAGTCACCGGGATCCGGCTCACTCAAGCTACCCCCTCGCATTCCGCGCCGTATATCTTCCTGAGCTACAAGATCGCTTAACACAAACAGCATTCCCATCAGAATGGCAAATGTGGCAATGACTCTCTTATTTAAGGTTTGGTTTTTCATGATTAGCTGCCCTGTTTTGTTTTACGTAAGTTTCTATTGAAAATTAGCCGTTTTGTTACTCTCATCAACATAGACGCACCCAACCTAGCAACGGTCACAATTATCTACACAAAAATTTCCATAATCCAACCCTGTTTTTCTTCAGTTTTACGCATAATCCTCCTGTTTTCGGCTAAATTGACACTTAATTTCTCCCGGATTAAATAATATCAATTTTGAAACTAAATAACTATTTCTTGGAGGCGGTACAGGCATCCTTTACCTGCTTGATAAAATCACCAAGATTATTAGTTGGGTTCAAAAACACTTTGCCATTAGCAACTACCACAGGTAGCGCAATACTGCCACCCCCATGGTCTGTTTTCTGTACATGCTCCCACATTTCCTCGCTTGCGCCGGAATCGGAATCGATATTTTTCTCTACAAAAACAATGTTTTCATCGTCTAGCGCACTCTTGGTAGCTTTGCACAAACCGCAGCTGGGACGTCCATACAAAATCACACTACAAACCGCACCTTCACCCCCATCAGGCTTTTCTTCAATAAAAGGATCATCTCCGCCCGCTCCACCATCAGGACCTCCATCACCCCCATCAGGCTTTTCTTCAATAAAAGGATCATCTCCACCCGCTCCACCATCGGGTCTTTCTTCACCCCCGTCAGGCTTTTCTTCAATAAAAGGATCATCTCCACCCGCTCCACCATCGGGTCCTCCTTCACCATCCGGCTTTTCCTCCATGAAGGGGTCTTCTCCACCTTCAGCAGGACCTCCTTCACCACCTTCACCTTCAGCAGGACCTCCTTCACCACCTTCACCTTCAGCAGGACTTCCTTCACCATCCGACTTTTCCTCCATGAAGGGGTCTTCACCACCTTCACCTTCAGAGGGACCTCCTTCACCATTCGACTTTTCTTCGGTAAAAGGATCATCATCAACAGGGCCTCCGGAAGGATCACCATCACCTTTTGGCTCTTGTTGGCCTCCAGCATCGCCTCCACTTCCAGGATTCTGGCTAAAGGGATTATCTGGTCGACCACCCTCTGCTCGTCCCTCATCCAAAGGATCCGCTCCACCCGAGTTACCAGGATCCGACTCACTCATGCTCCCTCCTCGCATTCCGCGCCGTATACCTTCCTGAGCTACAAGATCGCTTAAGACAAACAGCATTCCCATCAGGATGGAAAATGCGGCAATGATTCTCTTATGTAAGGTTTGGTTTTTCATGATTGGCTTGCCCTGCGTTATTCCCCAATTTCCTGCACAAAAACGTTGCTAAGTAGCGTACTGTTGTGCTCAGACGCACCTGACGCCCTCGCGGTGACAATTATCTACAAATAATTTTCAGGAGGCCAGACCTATTTTCTGGAGAACAACTCGTTATTATCCCGGTTGCCACCGTTTTTTGCACTCGTAGGACCGGCCGCAGTCTGCCAACTACCTTTTAAGGACTTTTCCCCCAGCACGAATCCAGCGCATAAACTTCTCATATTGTTCACGGCTTAACTGCTTGCGAAGCAAGGCATCACGATCGGCCTCAAGTTCCTCTAGTGCCCTTTTCTTCTTTCCCGCCGACAACTTGTCGTTACTTAGGATGGCCCGAAAACGGGGGGCAAAACGATTGTAGATTTCTTCAATTTCCTCCGCCAATTCACGTCCCACAACATCTTCCAGCGTTTTCCTGTCTCCAGGACGTCCTTTCTCGCGTCCGCCTTCACCTTTCTCGCGTCCGCCTTCACCCTTCTCGCGTCCGCCTTCACCCTTCTCGCGTCCGCCTTCGCCTTTCTCGGGGCGTCCCTTATCCGGACCGCCTCTGCCTTTCTTGCGCCCGCCTTCACCAATATCACCACCTTTGCCTTTTTCGCGTC
>CAZAIZ010000031.1:0-4952 GCA_964485275.1 uncultured Pedosphaera sp. | reverse complement strand
CGCCTTCGCCTTTTTCGCGTTTCTCGCGGATTGCTTTTTCACGTTCGTCTTCGCCTTTTTCGCGTTTCTCGCGGATTGCTTTTTCACGTTCGTCTTCGCCAATATCACCACCTTTGCCTTTTTCGCGTCCGCCTTCGCCTTTTTCGCGTTTCTCGCGGATTGCTTTTTCACGTTCGTCTTCGCCGATTTCCCTATGCTTCTCGAGAATCTCCTTTAGTTTAGCCAACTGCTCCTCGGACAATATTTTGGCTCGAGCAGACCTGAATTTGTTCCAAGCCTCCGCTAATTTCTTTTTTTGGTCCTTACTTAGGTCAGAAAACTTTTTGCCACCCGTTATATCCTTCACCCTCTCGTGCCACGCGTTATGGATTTTGCGTAGCTTCTCCATTTGCGCCTCGGTGAGTTCAAGCTCTTTTTTAATGATTTCGCGCAATTTTGGATGATGATGATGCTTTTTTCTCGAAGCTTTGCCGCCACCCTCTCGTGGATTTTCCTCGCCGTCATCAAGGTCAGGACGACCGGAATCAGGGCGACCCTCATCATGACCAAGGCCATTTTCCTCGAGTTTTTTGCGCGCTTCCTCCCCACCTGAAGAACCGCCGGATCCACGAAGGGCCTCACGAGTTTTTTTGTCTACCGCATTCTCGCTAAATTTCCCACCAATACCTGGGCGCTTGTCTCGATCAGTAGGCGAACTGGGTCCGCGTTGCCCGTAGGTCATCTGACTTACAAAAATAACTAAAATTGCGATTAGCGTGATATTTTTCATCGTTCTGCCTTTCTGTAACTGTCCGATTGGAGCATCCAACCGCACACCTAGCTGGACGAGCCAACCTCATATTCGGTTACAAATCATTCTTGCCGGGGCTATTTTTACTCGAGGGTTGCGTTTTCTAGATTACTATTTTAACCTGTACCCCGTTTTTGGAGTAACCGCTTGGCTCTAAAGGACGTCCATTCTACCTACAGATATGAGAAAGTTCGATCTCCTTTTACCCTTGGTTGTGGCCTTGGCCATGGCGCTGATAACCATGTCCTGTGGCAAAGAGAAGAAGACCTCCAGCACAGGGTCCAAAAAAAGCTCAGGGAGTTCATCGAAGTCAAAAAGTAATAATAAAGGCAGCAAAAAGAGTGCTGATGGTGGCAACATTATTGCTGGTGGCCAGATTGTTGTAATTAAGGACATAGTATTCAAGTCCGGTGACCTCACGGCTCCCTACACGGGGTTGGTAATTTGGAAACACAAGAATGGAAAACGCAAGAGAGAGGGGTACTGCGAGGGAGGCATCTGGAATGGACCCACTAAGTGGTGGTACGAAAGTGAAGTCCTCGCGGGTGAAGGCACATACAAGATTGGGGAGTGGGACGGGGATTACAAGGAATGGCATGAAAATGGTAAGCAAAAGGTTCAAGTAACGTTTAGGGATGGGAAAGAAGAAGGCAGGGAGATTTGGTGGTACGAAAATGGCCAGATTCGCAGCATAACCTCTCACAAGGCGGGCAAGAAGGAAGGAAAGGCCGAGGGATTCTTTGAGTCCGGAGTCAAGAGCTGGGAGGCCGGCTGGACAGACGATTTCCCTGACGGGGAGTACACGGAATGGTACCTAGATGGTTCGAAGAAAAGTGTGATGCGTTATGTAAAGAGAGCCCGCCATGGCTTGGAGGAACATTGGTATTCGCGAAAGAACAAATCACAAAAGGAACAAAAATCACGAGAGATCACATGGTTCAAAAACAAGAAACATGGCGTAGAACGCCATTGGTATCCCACCGGATTGGACATGAAGGCGATGACCTACAAGAATGGGGTGCTAAACGGACAAGCCGCCAGTTGGTACCAGAGTGGAAAACAAGCAAGCCAACGGGTGTTTACTGATGGCAAGGAGACATATCGCAGACAATGGGATCAAAACGGAAAGTTACTTGTCGATGGGCCTGTGAGGCAAGCCAACCAACCACGTGGCCGCACCCATCAGTGGACTCAGAAGACAATAACGGATTATTGCAAGGGGAAGACAGCTGCCGAAATCGAGGCAGATTTTGGAAAAGCTGACGGTGCTGGGCCGGGAGGAACTTGGGTGTATCGTGGCATTCAGGTCCAGAACCCGAAAACCAAACAGTACATTGCCGCAAATATTTACTTCACCATTCAAGCCGGCAAAGTTGTTAATACCAAGGTAACTGCCAAATAATGCGGCCATGTACCGCACCTTATTCCTTGCCGTATGTCTAGCAGTGGCCTGTTCTGGCGGACAGGATCGTGACAATTATCAAAAGGCTAGCTCAAAAAAAACGAACGCACCCAGTCGTTCGCTGAACTCTGGCTCGCAAACCAACCAACCTCTTCCAGCGGCACCTGTACGTCGCGGCTATGATCCGCCGCGACTATATGTGAATGATCGTGGTGTTCATTTTGAAATCTTTGAGCTCGATGACTTGCCTTATGACGGCAAGGTAGTCACCTACCACAACGAGGAACAAAAAATAGTGGCAACTGAAAAAGTATTCGAAAAAGGACGCCTGAACACTGAGCGAGAATATTGGCCCAATGCCAAACCAAAATTAGAGATCACCCACAACCTCGGCGGGACCACCACCAATCGCTATGATCAGAAGGGGAATGAGATCAAGCCAACACCCACCCTCACCAATACCCCGACACCACAGACGCGTTCTCTAAACTGGACGTACAATTACAACGCCGGCAACGTGCGCCTTGAGGCCTTTATTAGGCAGAATACAGCCGTATTGATAAAATTCCTGGGCGAACCCGATAGCAAGCTCAACAATGTGTGGATTTACCGCAATATGCGCATTACTGATGCCCGCACGAGGCAACAATATAACGGCGCAAGCTTCAATATATCGGGCAATACCGTCTCCTCGGTTGTGCTGTTGCGATGACTATAATTCCTCGAAATCAATCAGGTCATTAGGCAACCACCAGCGGAACCCATTTTCGGATTGATGCTTGGCCTGAATAGTCGCACAACATGAAGCCCACATCGAACCGGATATTTGGAGGTTCAAAGAACTCGTAACAATATCTGCTTAATTCACGCCCCACTCAAATATATACAGATAACTCAACGGTCCAAATTCCGCACGTCCGCCATTGCGAAGCAAATTGGGCCCCGACAGCCAATAACACACGCTCTCCCTTTTCAAGAATCATTACCCAACATTAGGCGTAAGAAAACCAACCTCTTATCCGATGTAGGTGATAATACTCTTAAAACCCAGATACGGAAACGTTCCTGACTAATGCAAATTACCTCGACTCTAAAAAGGAAGGTAAAATCAGCTATAATCCATTTTGTTCTTTTCAGCTGTTCGATATTAGCATTGTCCATCTTCGGATGCATTCTAATGCTGGCTTTTTTGGCGGTTACCTTCCGAACCTAACAGGTTTAAATGGATCGACTACTCACCACTGTGATTGTCTCTTGGGCTGGATATATCTATCACCTCAATTTATCCGCCCCTCTTTGTGCCATAATCAGCCAACGAACCGGAGCCGACATAGTAGAGCTTGCAGCGCATGGAAACAACGACAGCCCGGGTATCTTGGGCTGCCCGAAGGCAGATCAACCGCAAGACGCGATGAATCGACGGCGATGCACCCACTCTCGACTAGGGGTTACCAGCTGTCGCCCATTATCACTTCATTGACAAAACAAAAGAGTCGAGCATTAAGAAACTCTTCTAGTGAGAAAAGAAGCCGATACTACAGATATGATCAGACATAGCAACCAACCCAACCCGTGCTCTTAAGGTAGCCCCGCTTGTGTTCAGTTACATTTAGGCTTCTTCCAGTAAAACCGCATGTGAAGACATAGCCCTTTTTTATATTCCTGCACATCAACCAGCTCCCACCCTTTATCGCTGTACTCTCTAAGATGCAGTGTTTGTGCCCCCATCCATCGTTTTGGTTGCTGCGCACGGCCTTGCCAAAATTTATTACGCCAACGGACTTCCCCAACTCCCCCAACAAGCCATGTTACTTTATACTGCCACTCCACGGCCAACCAACCTAAATCATGCAGTACTCCAAAACAAGAGTGATAGACCCTTTATCTGCTAGATGCAATTAACCTCGTGAATTTTGCTGTTAGGGATCTTCGAAGAAGAAAATGGATTGCCCAAAAAATCGCTTGTTTACCGAAAAACAAACCAAGAATTGGGGCGAGAAATGCACATTAATTTTTCCATTAGGCCGTGAATAAATCGTCAGATATTAGGCATGCAATATGCTGCGTACAGGATATGCCGCTACAGAGCCGCTAAAATCAAATGGAATTAATAGGAAAACCAATGAGAGAATTAGCACTCCTTCTTCTGACTGTTTCCGTGACCGCGGGTTGCGGCAGCCTTATGCCGAATGACATCAAGTTCAAGATGATCAGCCCACCAAAAGAATCCAGACCAAATGATCCAGAGCTTTATGATCCTTTTCAGATTATGAGATAGCTTAATAAAATGACCTATCATGATATTTCTGCACACTGAGGTGGCGTGAATATCCTGTTTAAGTAATTATACTTACCTCTGAATGGGCATAAAATCCGTCGCCGGTATACCGCAAACCTTTATTTGTTTGCCATAAATTGCCTGCTGACTTAATACGCAATTACCAAAATATTTCGTTATTAGGGCTTCTTACCTTGCTACAAAATACTGGGATATCTAGATTCTTGGAGGCGACAATCAAATGCCTAAATGTGACTGCAAGTTCGCACGAACGGACAACCCAGAATCATAGGAAGTAGCTGGTATCTACCCGAACTTAAACACTCAGTGAAATAGTAGACTCCTATTTTGTCGCATCAACTTAGCAAAGTCTTTTATACATATTTTCTTGCGCCACCAAATTGCCAAGGATTACGTTGATCCAAGTGCCAGTGTAGCTCAGTGGTAGAGCAGCTCATTCGTAATGAGCAGGTCGTCGGTTC
>CAZAIZ010000030.1:0-10530 GCA_964485275.1 uncultured Pedosphaera sp. | reverse complement strand
CCTCCGCAAACACGGCGGCAAGACGGGTGAAGAATTGAAAGCTGAAGGGAAGTAGATTCTCTGTGGGCAGTTGCGGGCAGAAAACTAGCACTTTGGAGTCTCTATCTGTCCACCATATAAACTGTAAACCCTCTAGAAATAACCAAAATAGGTTCAAACGGAGGAAAAAGATTTATTAGAACGAGATTTCGACTCCCCCCGCCTCCACCATATTTTAGAGATATTGCACCACACTCTCAGCAAAAGACCTATTGATGTTTAATCACTCCACAGTTACCCGGTAGTATTGATGCTGGAACTCTGTGTTACGGAGATCTTCGAACTGGTGCGAATGTTTGGTGGATTTAAACTGTTCCAGCTCCTCCCAAGCTTTCAAGTCTGACGAGCCTTCAATACTGTAGGTTCGGTTCGGTTCGGTATCAAACCGGAAACTGAAAGGTGAAGTTGTTAATCCCTTAATGATTGGCTCCTTCGCTGGCTCAAGTTTAGTATGTTTGAAGTGGGCTGTTATCTCCATGTCTACATCATAAGTCTTGAATTCCTTTAGCGGGTTGTCTTTCGACTTATGGAAGTCGTATCCCCGAAGAGTCCATTTAACAAATTCGTAGCCATCTGCAGGAATTGCCTCAACGTCTACCGGTGTTCTCGGAAGATACCACTCCTGCTTCGGGGAAATGACCACCTCTCCCTTGCCCTCTGCCACTACTCCGACAAAGTGGGATAATTTAGTAAACTTGGGGTTAAGGGTTATATTCTTATCCATCTTGATCGTGAACAGGTTATCCGTTCCCTTGTAATCACCCTCCCACCCTACGAATGCATGACCAGTTGAAGGGATTGCCTCAAGTGTAACCTCTTCGCCTAAATCATAGAGATCCTTTTGAGGACTCCAAGTCACCTTACCTGTATTAGGAATCTCAACCACCAACCTCACTTTATCAATATTGACCGTTATTAAAGCAACGATCTCATTGCTCAGCCGCTCGTCACGCAGGGTGACTCGCAGTGCATCAATCGATCCATTATCGTGCAATGGAGGCTGCCAACTAAGCAACTCTCCCTCGGTCAAATCCAAGGAACCCGCGCCAACCACCCCTTTAACAGTTCCCGTAAGAGGCTCAACGCGGACCGTGATCGCGTCGCCGTCCGGATCATAAGCGTTGAGCAGGCTCATCAGCTGGGTATGGGTCATCACCAGTAATTCGTCTTCGATGCCCTTTAATTGCGCGGCTAAATCGGATATAGGCGAATTCTCCAGCCCAGCAAGCAGACCTGCCTCACCTGCACTCGTATCGCCCTGGAATGAGACCGCGGCATACGGCTGCCCAATCGAGGTGAGAACCTGATATTGCCCGGCGGTGGCAACCACCCCCCCGGAAACGACCCCTGCCCGCGACAATTTAAAATCGCCCTGAACCTGCTGAAGGAGAAGGCACAAAAGCCAGAGCATCGTACCCCATGTTTTTGACCGATTACCCATTAGCATTAAAACGTGACACCACTCATTCCTCGCCCCCTTGTTCCGCTTGCTTGGGCAAGACCGATTCCGCAACAGGTTTCACCCCTTCCTCCCAGAATTGCTGTTTCACCACCTTGCCCTTCTCCAATAAAACCTCCGCCTTCTGGCTCCCATCCGGATGCCACGAACGGGCCCGGCCATCGGCCTGACCGTCAACCATTGTCATCTCCTCGGCCAGTTGCCCATTGTCGTGCCACTTGCGGCATGGGCCATTAAGTTCTCCGTTTTCTATCGCGTCTTCTGCTGATTTCCAACCATTGCGGTGCCACTTCACCCGGACTCCATGCGACTTGCCGTCAACAAATATCTCCACCACCTGCTGTTGTCCGTCTGAATACCAACCCTCGGACAGGCCGTTGAGTTTGCCTCCACGAACCACAGAGCGGGACTTCAGCTGGCTGCCTCCGTCTTGAACCTGCTGCAGTTGATTGGTTTTGCTAACAGGATAGTACTCGGTCAAATAACCGGTAAAGAGTTCTCCCGTTGACTTGAAGTGGAGCCCGTCCTCCTCTTTCTTGAGTTCGTCCAGCGTCGCAACGGCTAAACTCTCCCCGGGCCCGTCTGTGCAGCCTACCAATCCCAAAAATAAACCACCAATAGCCATCGCTATAAATAATCTGATGACTAGGGGGTTCAAACTCGTCTCCTATTGCACCATGAGCTTGAAGAACTTCGCACTCCCGCTTCCCTCACCATGCGGCACAGTAATGAGTACTTTCCGAATATCTGTGGCTCGGTAATTTGACTGAGCGTTCTCCTGTTCCCCATCCCTGAAGTCCATCTGGGCCCAATCATTGAGATTGTCTGATCCGTGAACCGTATAGGTTCGTCCCCGGATCGCCATAAACTCAAGCACTGTTGAGTCGTCCGTCTTTTTCAAAATATCCAACCTGAGTCCATCTTTTTTGTCGAAGGCGTGGTTGCCCGATATGTACTCGGCGAGGTTACTCATGCCGTCACCATCGGTGTCGTCGTTCGGGTTGATGTCTCCAAGGCCCTGGCCCTGTGCCAACAATGCTCGCTCCCAGGCATCTGGCAGGCCGTCTCCGTCCGAGTCCTCGCCCAGCGTCAGGTTGAGCAGCGTCTCCTCGCCTGGTTGACCCAACTTGCCCAGGTCACCCACCATCTCGATCGGCAGATAGACCTTTGCGCCCACCTTTACCCGGATCTTGTACGGCATCGCATGACGCATCGCCACCGGATTGTAGAGATCGGCCGTGGCACCGGCATCCATCGGCACCCTCAGACGGTAGTTTATCCCGGGCAACCCCAGTCCCACACCGGTCCGGACCAGGCGGCCGGAGGAGGTTTCAAACAACACCTCCACCTTCTCACCCTCAAGGGGCCGACCCAGCTCGTCGCGCACCAAGCCGAAGAAGGTGTGATGCGGGGCCGGGGGGAAAGCTTGCATCAACCCCGGCAGAATCAGGATAGCAGCCATTAATATTGTTTTAAATCTGGTCATTTATAAATTTTCTTTTGGGCCATTAATTTCCGGAATATGAGTAGGTGTTAAAATGAATCTTAATATCATCCACAGACTCAATAAACCGATCCAACCCTTCTTCAGGATCATTCAAAAGAGTGTAGCCAGGTATGACAATTTTCCATTTACTATTCCAAACGGATCGGCCGATCAGCCTCCTGTTGGTAGCGCTTCTGTCAAATACTGTTTCCCAGGCATTTATGGACGGAGACACAGTGTCAAAACTATCAAGAGCTCGAAATGCTTGATGCTTGCGAATTCCAAAAAGTTCTTCAGTCAGCGAATTACTAGACTGCCAGAATTTTTTTGATGAATATTCCGAGTTTCCAATATTAAATGGCAGTGGAACTGCAACATCGTTAACCGACCAGCTTCGGATTCGACTGGTATCACCTAGTGGTGGACTTCGCATAAAGTCTTTACCGACCGGAATTAGATAAACATAAGGATTTTTTGCAAGTGCAGTTGGATCGAGCCAAATTGGAGTTGGGTTATCAGGGGAAACTCCTCCCTGATCATTAGTATTAGACTTGCTCATACCAACGTATCCCTCAAAGGCAATTCCTGCAGACCAGATCTTGGTGGCGAAGCTGCTGGAACTAAATTGATTATCACCGCCCACGATCGGTAATCCAAAAACATTTTCCCCTTTATCTATTGTCGTGCTGAACTCGATAACCAGGCCAGGAACTGGCCGTCCATCTTCAAAACCAACATTCATGCAGTAACGACGAACATCTCCATCATTCATGATATTTAGCTTGCGGGCTCTTTCCAGAACATCACCCCACTGTGCTGCACCTTCCTGGCCTGGCAATATTCGATGCTTTTCATTTCGCAACGATAAGCTTGTAGCGTATTGGTCGGGGTTGTTAAAGCCGAGACGTCCTTTAATCACATTCCAATCATTCTTCATCTCGGCCAGCACACTAGAAATTCCGGGGTCACCAGTATCACTACCTGCAAACTGGGGTTTCCCGTTAACAACAACACCAAGTGCACGTGAGTTGATTATTCGATTTATGAACATTCTCCCTTCATCAGTGCCAAGTAACCCTGTCTCATAGTCATATGCCTGAGCTGCGAGAAAAGCATACTTGGCAGCCGTTTCCTGAAGGGCCCTGTAACGCTCCAGTTTCTCATTTCTGAATATGCGGAATGCTGCATCTCTGCTACGGAAACTCTGAACAACTACTGCTGTGTTTCTGCGGAACATCTCTCGTTCTTCCCGGATTCGCAGGCCTTGTGCCAACAAGCTTCTATACCGGCCCTGTGCTGTGGAATAAGAAAGCATGGCATCAGATATTCCGTAGAGGCTGGAATTGAGTTCTTTCAGCTTGAGGTCTAATGGCAACACTGAATTCTTATACCAATTTCGTTTGGTTTCATGTGCTATTGATGCATCAATAGCTTTATCTGCAAATGTTTTAGCATCTTCTAATGTTTTGATTCCCTCGGCTATGCTGTCATAGGAAAGTATAATAGAAGCCCTTTCTGCTGATTCTGTCCCCTTAGCTGCCGCCTTAGCTGAGGCGAGAAGATCTCCCCCAGTCGACATTCCAATTATAGTATTATCTGGAATATCTTTTTCTACGGTTGCATATTCATCGTGAAGCGTTTCTAGTGCCCACTCCTTACTTTTCTCTGTAGTATAATAATACCATTTAAGACCTAATTTAGTGAGTAAAACAGCAAGCTTAGCTAACTTAGCTTTTGAAATAAAATCTTTTAAAGCGACATTTGATTCAAAAATTTCGATCTGTCTATCAAGCTCGTATTTTTTCCTTTCATGGGCTTGCAAAACCCCACTCAGCTTGTTTCGTTCTCTTCTGACTGCGGAAATAGCCCGTTGAAGCCCTCCTACAGTAGAGCGCTTTCCCCAATCACTTGGTTTGATTGGATAACCAGAAGGCGACACAGTGTATGTTATATAGTTTTTATCAAGTGGCGTTAAATCATATTCATCAGCATTTCGCGCACCATATTGCTCCCAACTTAGATTCTTTTGAACCATTGCAAAATATCTATTGTCCTCGCCACTCAACAATCCTCCCTCTATTTGATGGAAAACCCCACCATAAATATTATCTTTAATATTACCTACCTTGTTCATTTCAATAGGGTTTGTTTGAAGATCTATCTTGAAGGTTTGTTCTTGCTCTGGCTGAAAAACCCCTGCAATTGAATTAGTCAAACCCAAGTCATCAACGTACATATGATGATACAAGTCAGGTCCATCCCATCCTTGCTTGTAGGTTTTTCCGGGACCTATGTCCCCAGAATAAGGCGTTCCATAAAGTTCGATTAACTTAAACTTATAGGCTAATTCCTGTTGTTCGACAGCCACTTCCCTGTCGAAAAGCGAATCGGTCTCCGAACGCATTAACTGCGTCACATCTTTAGCAGAATCAAATGCGATGGTTGCATTGTTCAACGCATTTTCGGCTCGTTCAAATATCTGCTCAAAATGTGTACCCTTATCTGGTGATATATCCATTGCTACAGAATCTTCATTCAATCCCAAAGGGTTCATCCCTGCCTCAGCGTTGTCCATCGTTGTTTGTACCGTGTTCATGACTGCAGAGAGTTCTGACAGTTCCGGCACTGTTGTTCGGTCAATCTTTTCAATGCCCTCATGTGCTGGATCAGGGTCGATTGCTGGCAGCATCGAGTTCCCAACAACCCAGTTAATTAAGGCCCCCTGTCCAACACGGCTAGCCCAATGATCCATACCCCAATAACGCGTAGTCGCTGGAGAGCGCTTGTTATTTTCTCTGCTAGGTGAAAATTCTTTATCCCAGACAATTTTTTTGTCCGCGTTGTAGTCCTTTCGCCATGTAAGATCGACAATCTGATTGCCCGCTCTGGCTGCTGCTGCTGCTGCTGCTGCAAACTTTCTTTCGTCTGTGTAATCCACCTCAACCGCTTTGCCTAAAATCGTGACCGCCTCAACCCTTGGCACCCAAGTGAAATCGTTGTCCACTATAAGTTTGTAGTAACCTTTCAATGCTGTCAGGTAATGCCCATAACTGTCACCGTGCCCTTGCGGATACATTACATAGGCGTCTGCAGCGTCGATTTTACCATCGTGATCGTCTATGTTTTCCGTAATATCGTAGTTTAATGAGTAGATCACTTCGCCGGCATCTATGCCTCTTGTGTAATTCCAGAACAGGCGATTGTAGACTGGACCCGTTTCAACACCTGGCTGATGAAAATCATCACGGCCCCTAAGCAATGCCAACTCCTCCTCCAGCAAACTAGGAACCTGGCCTTTGAAGGCAAACAAAGCCGTGGCTATATCGCCGTATGCCTTGTCATTTGTCCCGATACCAATGGTCGGGTTGGCAGCATCAGCCCACGCCTCATTGCCGACCATCATGTAAAGGTCGTTAAGATAACCAGCCGCGAGGAGCAAGGCATCGTTCGCAGGGCCAAAGTCTATGCCAGCATCAATACTCAACATCCTACCTCGGCCTAATACAGTTTCGTAGATTTCAATCAAACCGTAGTCATTGATGTTATCCATGTTTAATGCAACATCCCCCTCCCATCGCTTTCCTGCCTGAGTCAACATACTCGCTGCCATTCTTGTAGGATTGGTGTAGAGGTCCCCGGCTCGTTGGTTGAACGGATTTATTCCGGCCAAAACCCGCTTGATCCAGCCCTCAGCCAGCTGAGGTTCCGTCCAACGTGACCACCCCACGTTATTACCATCGTCATCATTTACCCACGTTACGTGGTTGCTGTCAGTGGCTTGGTAACGCATCACTAGATAATTGTCGCTCAATGCTCGAACATCTGCGCTTTCGCCCATGACAATACTCCTCAAGTCTTTCGCAATATCTTGTTCAGAAATCCATTCTGATCCGCCCGACACCTTGTCCACTAGTTTGTTGCCATCAAGTTGTAAATTGAACAAGAGTTTGGCGCCAGGATTGGCTTTGCTCCATAGTTCCACAGTGATTTTGTTAACCCCTCCATTGTGCCTAAGTATTGATGTGTCGACGCTATAAACCAAAGGTTTTGTATTAAATGATTCAGGAGCATTGGAGACAGCCGAATCCTCGGGGCCGCCATCAATAATAGAACTTACATTTTTTACTGCTACAACAGCGCTGCCTATCTTCACCCTAACACCCAAATTTGGATCTACCGCCATACTGAGGTAAACATCAGTGGGCACCGTTCCACTTGGGATCTGAAATTTACCGGTAAGTATACTCTCTGGCGAACTGATGGAAGTTCCACTAACTGATTCCTCAACTATGCCGAGCTTCTGAACAACTAAACCGCTCAAATCAGTAACTGAGTGGCTTGTTAAAGTTATGGTATAAGGATGTTCAGCGGCCACTGATTTAACTGTTAATCCATCTTCGTTGACTATCTCCGGAATGAATCCGACCAGATCCACAACATCGCCCACCTTGAAGTTGTGAGGGCTGCCCCCGTCTAATCTAATTGGTCTAATCACGATCGTGCTGGTGTTGTTGTCTGGATTAATAAAGGTGATTTCAGATGCCTCGATGGATTCCTGAACGGTCACGCTTCCAGACAAATCAGTTGTATCCCATAGGACATCTCCGTCTGGAGGTACCCCTGTAGTAGGAATCTGCCTTAGATGATTCCATCCTGTTGTTGCGATCTTAGATGTTGAACCGTTTATCGCTGTGCGTACAGAAACATCGGGAGGAGATCCGTCCTCTGGGCTCGCAATCCGCCAATCGTATTTAAATTTATCCGTTGCCCCCCCCATATCACCCGTGTGCATTAGGGTAACCTTTTCTGCAAGAGGATTATCAGATAATATAACTTTGGCTTCACCCCTATATAATGGGCCATCAATTTTAATAACATGCATTTGCACTGGCTCCGCCTTGGGCGTGTGGGCCTGGCTATTTCCGGCGATCAATGTCACGTATCCATATTGGTTGCCATTTGCTGTAAGCGCATAGGAATCTACCGCGGTTTCGTCACTAACAATTTCAACCAGGTCGGTTGCGGTAACATTCACCGTCTTGGCAGCATCCACGACAAACACTCCTGCTTTAACTGTTGATTCCTTGAATGTCTCCACTTTGGCTGTGAGTCCATTAATTGCAGCATTCCACTTCGTGTCACTTGGATCAGCAACTTTCATTAAGTCATCTTTGTCCTTACCGGAAAGAACATTCATTAAAAGATAATCTTCACCTACAATTTCATCCACAAATTCACCACGCAAAACAAGTTGACCTTTATCACCTCGATTAGGGTCAAAGAAGAAACGTTCCACCAAGTGAGGGGGTAAATGGGTGAAATAAGTTTTCCCCTTGCTGCTGTAAGTTGCCGCGCTTGAAGGCAATTCAGACAAGTCAGTTGCAGCTTGCGCCAGGTCATATACTTTTTCCCTAGTAGGATCGTGCAATGTCGCACTAAAGTCAGTTGCAACTTGCGCCTTTGATTGTTGATATAGGAGTTTTAAACTTGTATTACCGCGTACTGCAGGCAAGCCAAACACTGGCTCAGTTAATGTTTGCCCTGGTCTTAGTTCAGCAACGGAATTAGGCCAAATCGCATTGTATGTTATACCCAGCGCAACTCGAGGTTTGTAATCCCTCTTAGTTAAAGCTCCTTCTTTGTTGTTGAGTAAATACGGTACAACCGTACCAACACCTAGTTGATCAGCCCCTAATGACGGAAACCAAAAACCTTTTAAAGTCTTGTAATAATACCGCATCCTGAACGTCGCCAAGTCGCTGGGTGTATGCGGGCCGCGATATACCCACACGTTGTTCTTGCGATCCATAATTGTGCTTCTCAAGTAATCTGTGATGGCTGCCGGCTGTTGTAGATTGGCCATTGGCGGATTGTCACTGTCAATACCAATGGTGAGAATGCTTGGTTTTGCCGTGGGCAAGACAAACACATGTCCGCCAACTCCCTTGTTCCTAAGACTGGCATCCGCCGTAATCACCAATTCATTTCCGCTGGTCGAGGATGGGGTATAGGCATACTCCTTGGTGTATCCATCCACGCCCACGATCTTGATTTTACTGTAAACCCCAAATCCGTGCGCTTCCTTCGTCACCACCGTAACCGTTCCGGAGTCGTGGGTTATAATGTGTATGGGCCCAACACACGTGTTGAAAAATAGGGTTGGCGCGATTTAAGCTGCCTTAAGAATTTTGTGCACGTAAGCCCACCCGTTGAGGGCGGTTTCTGAAAATTGGCTCAGGTAAACTACATCGTTGGTGCTAAACCCATGATCATCTTTTGTGCCTAGCGTTAAGGAATGTGTCGTGTCGATCTTCGTTGCGCTGGTTATAATTGAACCGGAGAACTCGCTGTTATCCTTGAGCTTCTGCATCAACGGCAGCGGCATGGGAGCCTGCAGAATTGTCCCCGCCTCGACCGTGTAGTCAAAAGTGTCCTCCCCCAGTTCCTGCAGGACATGGAAAGCTCGCATGGCCGGGCGACCATCCGCCCCGGTGTAATTCAGCAGGACGTAAGGGCTGGACGAGTAGGTTTCTGTCCTGGTGTCGTTCAAATCATCCCGCAGGGCATACACCTGTCCGCCCTGCATAATTGCGTGTTCTTCATTTGGATTGTAACCGGGAAGAGTTATATCATTCTGAAAATAAAGGGATCCCTTGGCCTGGAGGCTATTGAGAGGTCCACTCCCATCATTGCTGGCCATGACGATCGCATTCTCCCTGCTAACATCCACATAACCGTCAGCTTCGTGGGGCCATTTTATAGTGTAAGTCGCGATCACTGAGGGCCAGTAAACATCTTTAAAACCATTCTTTTGGGCCAGATCATGGGCAGCGTTCATTTCAACTTTATTGAGCCAACGCTTCGTATTTTTCCGAAACCAAATAACTTCCAAACTATTTATTCCCGGAATGGCGTTGACAGGTATCACGGCCCCTTTGTTTGCTTCGTCAAATCCTTCGGTGAAAGGATTGATGTAAGAAACCGGATCATATGAAGTGCCCTTGTTTATGTAGGCCGCCAAATAATTTTCCTGGTCTCCGCTTCCGAGCTCGCTTTCTGGCGTTGTTAAGGATTCGCCTACAAATATTGATCCTGTCAATATTCTTGGAGTCTCAAGTTCAAGTGATTCAGGGAAATTTATCTTACCACTACTACCAACTGATTCTGAATCAGGCTCAAAATAAGGAGTAAAAGAACCTTCTGCATTCGTATATCCGATCGAACCGGTTATGGTATTCGTTGGGAAGGAATTATCTATAATATTTGCCTCAAGCCACGAGAAGACCCTTTCAAACTCCAAGTTGTCATTGGAGGAATATTTCAACAATGTACGGTGCACTGGATAACTTGTTTCCAGATATGTGTAAAACTTGAATTCTCCATCTAATTTTGCCCGAGGCGAAGCAGCGTCATCCTGGTAAGCAATCTTCGGTGAATTTCCACTGGGCAATTGAACCGCTGTCTTCTTAGCATCCGCTTCACTGTCAACCGCAGGCCGGATATAGTGGCTGTATTTGTCAGGATCAGAAGGCCAGTATAATTTATA
>CAZAIZ010000029.1:0-10773 GCA_964485275.1 uncultured Pedosphaera sp. | reverse complement strand
CATGGTTTACTCCGATGAGGGGACGATCAATTGCATAAGCCAACGCTTGAGCCGCTTTCCATCCAACCATTAATGCCGGGGGCAACCCAGGGCCCTGGGTTGCAGCTATTATCGAAATCTCAGAAATTGAACAGGAGGCTGATGATAGGGCTTCCCGGACCACGGGCTGGATATTCTTCAAATGTTCTCGGGTTGCTAACTCAGGAACCACTCCACCATACTCTGCATGAATTTCAACCTGGGAGGAGACTATGTTTGAAAGCACGCAACCGTCCTCGATGACCGCCGCACTGGTTTCATCACAGGAGGTTTCGATGGCCAGCAGGCGCATTGTTAATTCGCTTTCAGGATATCATCCAAAATTTCCAATGCCTTGGCTAGCTGTGGATCAACGGCATTCATCACTCGATCACGCTCCTCTGGTTCGAGTGTCTCCATTATCCCGGGGGATCGTTTCATCATGACATCACGCATTTGTTCGGGGGTCATATTGACTTTGTAATCCGGCTCAATTCCCTTGTTATGAATAGTACGGTGGCTTGGGGTAAAGTACTTTGCGGTGGTTAACCTCAGGGCGGAACCATCACGCATGGGCAGAATGCTTTGTACTGACCCCTTGCCGAAGGTTTTTGCCCCAATTAGCTTTGCCCTTTTTAGGTCCTGGAGGCATCCAGCCACAATTTCTGAAGCACTTGCACTTCCTTCATTAATCAGGACCACTAGTGGTAATTTGCGGTACATGTCCGACTTCGCTAAGAGTCTATCTTGTTCTTTTTTATTCCGGCCTTCAGTGGAGACTATAAGTTGATTTTCTTTGACGAACTTTTCAGTCACGCGCGCTGATTGAGAGAGCAGTCCTCCGGGATTGTCTCGTAAATCGAGAACAAACCCCCTCATCCCCTTCTCCTCCATTTTGACCAGGGCAACCTCCAGTTCTTCGGATGTGTTGTCGGAAAAGCCTGAAATTTTGGCATAGCCAATAATCCCTGATACCAGCTTGAATTCACCTTTCCCGTTTAGGTCGCGAACACTTTTAGTCTTAATCCGTTCACGTTTCAGGGAGATGTCGATGGTTTTTTCGCTTGCAGGCCGGTAGATCGTTATCCCTACCTCAGTCCCAATTTTCCCTCTTAACAGGCCAACAGCATCACTGATACCCATTCCTTCGGTGGTTTTGTCTTTGATTTTAGTTATTCGATCACCCGGCTGAAGCCCTGCACGAGCTCCGGGGGTGTCGTCCATTGGGGAAATAATAGTTAGCCAATTGTTGCGCATGCTGACAATTATACCAATACCGCCAAATTCCTGACGCGTGTCATCAAGCAGTGCTTTATGGCGATCTGCAGGCATGTATTCGCTGTGGGGGTCTAGCTCGGCCAGCATTCCTTTAAGGGCCCCATCCATTAGCTTGCTATATGTGACCTTGTCTTCATCAACATAGTTTCTGCGTACCTGCTCCAAGGCCCGGGAGAATTTTTCCATATGGGGGTAAACGCTTTGGCTGCTCGCAGCTTCTGCATTAGTGGCGGAATGCTTGAAACCGACATAAAGGTTAACCCCCAGAACCCCAATCAATAACGCGTTGATAAACCGGTGACTCATCACTCAAGCGTATCTAAATGATCCTGCAAGGCAAGCTGCGGTTATTCCTCCAACAGGAATTGTATGAAGGGCAGGTCAGCACTTGTTGTGACCTTGGGGTTAGGCCTTTTGGATTCAACTAATGAAACGGGTTGGCCGATTAGCTCACAAGCTGCGGTGTCATCGGTTATTGTGGCGCGTTGTTCATCAACGGCCCGCATCGCCTTCCATATTGTGTTGATTTTGAATGCCTGAGGAGTTTGGACCGACCACAAGTGAGTGCGGTCGACATTCTGACTGATGTGGGTGTTCCCATCAGAAAGTTTAATTGTGTCAACGATTTTGGTCGCAGCCACCGAGGCGCCGGTCCGTTTTGCCTCCAGGATAGTGTTAGATATAGTTTCCGAATCTACACAAGGTCTGGCTCCGTCATGAATAGCAACGATCTCACAGGCACCAGAGGCTGCATTAATTCCATTGCGGACCGAGTCTTGTCTTTCCTGGCCTCCAGCAACGAATGAGTAAGGTTTATTGGGCGAGATTTTCAGGGCGAGGCTGTTGAATTTGGGCAAAAAATCATCGCGAACAACAAGAACTATCTCATCGATATCACGGTGTTGATCAAAAATGCGCCAAGTGTGACCAATTACAGGGAGTTGGTTGACCTCCAGAAAAAGTTTATCCCCCTCTTCTTCCATGCGCGTGCCGCGACCGGCAGCAACAATAACTGCAGTAACCATCCCTCAATTTGTCAGTCAGAGGGCTGCCAGTCCAGCAACTTCAATTGAACGGACTTTCTGCCACGCCAGACGTTAATAGATGGCTGGACTGCAAGGTTGAATCTTCCTTCAGGGATCGATTTGCCTGCTGCATTCCAGTAAAGAACATCCACTGTTTGCTTGCCGTCGGTGACATTCATTTTTGCATGTTGCTTTTCGGCTCCCATCCATTTAACCGGGATGTTCATCTCGAGGTCATTTACCGCTAGCTGGACTGCCGGCACTCCTTGACCGGTTGGTTGCAGTGCCTCTAGGGAAGCCACTGTGCCATATGAAAATTCACTGAGTGGTAATTGCCCATCAAGACGAAGGGTTGGAACAAGGAGGATTTTGTTGATTTCAGTGCGGGCGATTTCATTAAGACGCTTACCAAAGGCATCAATATTATCAGGACTCAGACTGACTCCAGCAGCCATGGCGTGTCCTCCATGTCGGCAAATTAGATCGGAACACTGGCAAAGGGCTGCAGCTAGGTCAAATCCCTTAATGCTACGCCCTGATCCCCTCATCCCTTCGGGGCTCCCGCCTAGGATAAATGTTGGCCGGTAATACTCTTTTTGAATCCGGGAAGCGACAATTCCAACTACACCGATGCTCCAGCTGGGATCACCCTCAGTAATTACATAGTCTGAAGCGGGATCGAATTTAGCGATTAACCGTTCAGTAACTTGTTGAGTAATCTCTTTTTCCACCCTTTGGCGTTCGCGGTTACGAAGATCAAGGCGGGCAGCAAAATCACAGGCAATATTCTGATCTGATGCAGTCAATAAATCGAGGGAAGTCATCGCACTTTCCAGTCGTCCCGCAGCATTAAGCCTCGGGCCTAACTGGAAGCCCACTTCAAAGGATCCCACATGTCCTTTAATACCGGACTCTGCAATCAAGGAGCTTAAGCCTATTCGCCCGGTTCGGTTGAGTTGTTCTAACCCTTTAGCAGCCAAGATGCGGTTTTCACCCATTAACGGAACCATGTCAGCAATGGTCCCTAATGCCACCAAGTCCAGCAGTAGTCTAATATCATAGCCCTCAAACACCGATTCCCCGTTGGCGCGCCCTTGTTTGATTAAACCGTGTGCGAGCTTGAAAGCTAGCCCTGCAGCGCAAAGTTCATGAAATTCATTCGAGCCATCAGTGTTAAGCTGTGGGTTTATTAACGCAACCGGTTCAGGAGGAGGATCTGAAACCTGATGATGATCCAGGACAATGACATCGATACCTTGAGCTTGGAGTTTTGCAATAATCTCAACAGAGGTCGACCCGCAGTCTGCTGCAAGCAGGAGATTAGGGGCGTGGCGGTCAATGCAGTTATCAACTCCTTCAGAAGTTAATCCGTAACCTTCATCAACACGATCAGGGAGGTATGCGCAAGCATCCCAACGAAGTGCCTGCATGCAATCGAGCAGGATTGCCGTGGAGGTTATTCCATCCACATCGTAATCGCCAAATATAACGACCTTTTGTTTTTTTGCCCGGGCATCAAACAAACGATCCACTGCCTTGGATAAATTGGGGATCAGCTCGGGCGGAGCAAGTCCAGACAACTTAGGGGAAAGAAATTTCTCAGCAATTTGCGGGTTTGAGATATCGCGATTAACGAGACACCGAGATAGAAGATTGCTTACGCCTAAATCTTGGGCAATTTCTTCAACTAACCTTTCATCAGGATGTGCAATTTCCCAGATGTGCCTCATTTATTCTTTTTCCCTTTCCGACGCGCCCGCCACGCCCTGGCCTTTTCCTCCATGTAGGTCAGTTTTGATCCCAGTTTTGGGAACCTCTGCTTTAATTTTATTTTTTTTGACCGAATAAATGCCGATCCCTTGGACAAGCATAACAGTCCAATTACAATAAACAGAATGCCCTGCAAAACCGGCAGGAAGAGGCCTATTATACCCAGTACAATGAAGGCCCCGCCGGCAATGAGCCATTTAATACGCGAGATTTTCGCCAATGAGATAAGGTTAGCCCGATAACCCTAGTTTTTCCGAGGCTATTCTATGCAGAAAATGAACTTCTGTTCTCCGGCTTACAAGGTCTAATTCTTGAGCTCCATTACGCGGTTACAGCTACTGGATCAGAGTCAGTCGTGGGGGACGCAAGCTCAGGACGTTTGCCTTTGTGCCATTTGAGAACAATAAAGCAGGCAATGTAGATGGAAGAATATGTCCCAACAATAACACCGACGAGGAAGGTAAAGGCAAAGTCATTAATTACCGTGCCGCCAAAGAAGTAAAGTGTTGCCGTGGACAATAGAGTCGTACCAGAGGTGATAATGGTTCGGCTTAAAGTTTGGTTAAGTGATTTATTCATCACATCAGCAAATGAACCCCGGGAGCCCATCCGCAAGTTCTCACGAATACGGTCAAAAATGACAATCGTGTCATTAATGGAAAATCCAATAATCGTTAATGCGGCCGCAACTATGGGTGCGTTAAGTTCACGGCCTGATAAAAAAAACCAGCCTCCGGTCATGGCAACATCGTGTAGCACTGCAATCACTGCTCCTACAGCAAAGGAATATTCGTATCGAAAGGCCACGTAAATCAGGATTCCAAAAAGCGCCAGCATAACTGCAATAAGTGCCGATTTTTGGATTTCCCCACTCACGCTGGGGCCAACTTTATCCAGCTGCAATCTCTCCAGTCCTGCATCGCCATACACAGCTCCTAATGCTTTTTCAACAACTTGAGCGTTGTCTTCGCCACTGTCATTTAGCGGGAAATCCACACGCAAAACCTGTTCCCCGCTTCCCAAATCTTTTTGGAGTTGTGCTTGGATTTGACCAGCGTCTATACCTGCACTTTTACCAATGGCTTCACGCATGCCTGACGTTGAAGCCTTGTCCAGTTCGTCAACTTTGCTTTGGTCAAACTTCATAACCATGCTGTATCCACCAGCAAAATCGACACCGAGCATGGAGTCTTTACCTTTGGTGAGCCCGTAGCCGAACCCCGCGATAATCAACAGCCATGAGATAGCAAAAGCATGAGTCGCATATTTGAGGAAATCGAAGGTAGGTAGATTTGCTTTTGGCCGTAGATGCATCACGCGTTTAGAGGAGTCGCTACCGATAAGCCCCACATTAATCAGCAAATCGAGCACGGCCCTTGTTGCAACTAGGGCCGTAAACATGCTGGTTATAATGCCAATCGTTAAGGTAACACCAAATCCTTTTACTGGACCTTTGCCCATATAGATCAGTATTACTGAAGCAATCAGGGTTGTTATATTAGCATCAAAAATTGTGCCAAAAGCCTTATCGTAACCTGAAGAGATTGCTCCCTTGAGTGACTTGCCAACATTTAGCTCCTCACGAATGCGTTCAAAAATCAAAACGTTTGCATCAACCGCCATGCCTATCGTGAGAACGACGCCCGCGATGCCCGGCAAAGTAAGCGTGGCATCAAACCAACAAAGAATTCCTAGGATCATTACGATATTGAGGGCAAGGGCAATGTTTGCCACCACTCCACTCAACAGATAATAGATCAGCATAAACACAGCCACTGCTCCCAAACCCCAAATGGCAGCCTTGTATCCCTTGGCGACTGAATCTCTACCCAAAGACGGAGCTACATCACGTTCCTCGATTATTTGCACGGCGTTCTCAAGGGGGTTTTCCAGCGAGTTAGCCAGCATGGTGGCTTCTTCTTCGGTAAAGCTGCCGGTGATTTGGCCTCGCGCATGAATGCGGCTGTTGATGGATGGCGCGGAAATAAGGACGCCATCAAGAACAATGCATAACAAACGCGGGTCGCCCCCGTTCACTTTGTGGGCTTCGGTTACCTTCGCGAATTGATTTGCCCCAAGTGCGTCGAGGGTAAAATGAATCTCAGGGACGCCGGTTAAATCATTCCTGCGTGCACTGGCACTCTTAATGTGGCTGCCGGATAAAGCCACTTCCTTGAGCACAAAGTGGTGAATCGGGGAGCCATCAAGGTCATAACTTAAGAGCTCAGCGCCTGGAACAAATTCTTCTGTAGAACGAACCAATGCATCGCTATCCTTGTGAGTCAGCCGGAACTCCAGTTTTGCGACTTTTGATATGGTGTTTCGTGCGCGATCCCGATCTGCTTGTGCCAGACCTGGAACCTGGATAATAATCTTATCTTCGCCAGAGGTCTGGATTAACGGCTCAGCTACTCCGAATGCATCCACACGCCGGCGCATGATTTCCATGGCTTGCGTAAGTTGATCGGCGTTAACCGGCTGAAGATTCCCCTTATCATCGGTTTTGGGTTCAACCTGCACCACAAACTCGGTGCCTCCACGCAAATCGAGGCCAAGCTTCACTTTTCCTTGCGAATCCTTCTGAATCCGACTCAGGATAGCCCGGTTGATTTTTATTTTTTGATCCCCATCAGGAGCCTCCCACGCGGATTTCTCTAATTTGAGTTCGGTTTGGAGGCTATTTGTTTTGGCGGGAAACAACTCCCTAAGGTCGGCATCACCAACCGCATTCATCCATGTATCCAAAGACAGTTCGTCGCCTTTATTAACCTTAGAAGCGGCGTCCCTGAGCTTGGCGACGATCTGTTCCTTCTGGCCCGTGGCGCCTTGATCAAAAGCATCAACCATGTCGGTACCCTGAGGTGGATACCACATAAGAAATGTCCATACGGCCAAGGAGGCAACCAGCAGCACCCTCCAAAATGTAGATCGTTTTTGCATCTAATTAGTCGTTTATATCGTCGCTATTAGACAAAATTTTCTCCACGGAGCTTCGCATCATCTCGATTTTTGATTCCGTGGTCCGCAGGGTGAACGTCTCTTTTTTGACCGAAACAATAGTGCCCACTATGCCTCCAGCAATAACCCGGGTGCCACTTTTAAGTTGGCTCACCATCTTGGCATGTTGTTTTTGTTGTTGCTGTTGAGGGCGAATAAGTAACGCGTAAAAAATACCCAAAAAAGCAAGAGGGAATAGGCATTGGAGCCACATGGCCCCACCCTGCTCTTCTCCGGAAGGGGGAGGAGCCATTGCCAATAAAATATCCATTAGTGAACTGTCCATTACATGAAAATCAAAGACGGCAAATCCTATGGAGAAAAAGTGCTTTGGCAAGCATTTAGCTTATTATTGGGCGTTTTTCCGTTGTTGGGCAACTTTACTGGTGGGCCGATATCTGTTCGAAAATTCGTCCCTGAATTTTGAGAAAGTCCCATTGGAGATGTGGGATCGGATTTGTTCCATGATTCGCATATAGCATCGCAAATTATGTATCGTAAGCAATCTGAGCCCCAAAATCTCATCAACATTAAGCAGATGACGCACATATGCCCTTGAATGATGCACGCAAGTAAAGCAATCACAGCCTGATTCAATTGGACTAAAATCATCCTTGTATTGAGCGGCTTTTACAGGAATTGCTCCCGAAAAGGTATATGCTGTACCATTACGGGCAACACGTGTTGGCAGAACACAATCAAACATATCCACGCCGCGCGCAATCAGCTCTATGAGCTGAGCTGGAGTTCCCAAGCCCATTGCGTAACGGGGTTTATTCGAGGGTAACAGCGGGGCTGTGTGATCTGCTATTTTGAGCATTTCTGGCTCCGGCTCTCCTACACTTAATCCTCCGATGGCGTAACCATCGAAATCGACACCAACGATTTCGTTTGCGCTTTTGTTGCGCAAATCCGGATAACAGCCACCCTGCACGATGCCGAAAACCAACTGGCCTGATGCCCGAGGTTGTGAAGCACATTCAGCGGCCCAACGCGTCGTTCTTTCAGCTGCAGTCGCGACTTCTTCGCGGGTTGCGGTATAAGCAGGGCATTGGTCGAAAACCATCGCGATATCGCTGCCCAATGTTTTCTGGATGGCCATCGCTTCTTTGGGCCCAAGAAATAGTGACGCACCATCAATGTGTGACTGAAAGGTAACCCCTTCATGATTGATCCGGGTCAATTTGGCCAAGCTAAACACCTGAAATCCACCGCTGTCCGTAAGAATCGGCTTGTCCCATCCCATGAACGAATGCAAACCGCCTGCGGACTTAATGATATCCATGCCCGGCCTAAGGTTAAGATGGTATGTGTTACCCAGGATTATCTGAGCCTCCAAGCGGGACAGATCTGAGCCGTCGAGTGTTTTCACTGTTGCCCGGGTTCCGACGGGCATGAACACGGGTGTCTCAATTACCCCGTGTGCCGTAGTTAAACGTCCGAGGCGTGCACCTGTTCCAGAGTCGTTGTGGAGCTCCTCAAACATCAGCCAAGGCAGCCTTCACCTTTGCTGCCGCCTGGTCTACTGGCACCGATTCACGTTGGCCACTAGAGCGCAGGGTAAATTCAACGTTCCCTTGATCGAGGGATTTCGTCCCGATACCAAGACGAACCGGGAAGCCGACCAGTTCAGAATCCTTGAACTTAAAACCTGGTCGCAAATCCCGGTCATCGAGAATAACATCATACCCTGCCTCAGAGAGTTCTGAGTATATCTCCAGTGCTTTTTTCATCACCGGACCATCGGGTTCCACATCTAGGACCGTTATGCATACCTGCCAAGGGGCAACGCTTGCGGGCCATATAATTCCATTATCATCATGACTATACTCAATAATCGCCTGCAGAGTCCGGGTTACCCCAAGCCCATAACAACCCATTACCGGTGGTTTTTTCTTCCCATTTTCATCCAAAAAACTAGCCTCCAGCGCCTCACAGTATTTTGTGCCCAGCTTAAAAACATGACCCACCTCGATGGCTCTTCTAATCTTAATGGGTTGACCTTCAGCACTGAGCTCATCTTCTCTAACTGTTCGCAATTCCATGAAACTTACGTGTGCTAAATCACGGTCAACATTTACGTTTCGCAGATGATACCCATCTTTGTTTGCGCCAGTTATCATTCCTGCTGCACCTTTTAATTGGTTATCCGCATATACCGGAATCCCTTCTGTGTTGGTTGCCCCAAGACTACCCGGCAGGGCGCCTAATGCCTTTCGGATTTCTTCAGGCTCAGCCGGTCTGAAGATCGCCGTACCGAATGCTATTGCCAATTTAGCTTCGTTTGCTTCATCGTCGCCTCTCACAAGGGCTATCACAGGGTTGTCCTGTGCGATATACACCAACGTCTTAATCTGTGATGAAGCGGGGATACTAAAAGGTTCGCTTTCCAGGTCTCCAATCGTTTTGACTCCAGGGGTTTCAAACTCCTCCAGTTCACCAGAACAGAGATCGGGCGTTTTAGGTTCAGGCCCTTGACTGACCGCCTTTTCCAAGTTTGCACTGTAGGTTCCGTCTTCGGTGTAGGCCACTTCACTTTCTCCTGTCTGGGCTGGAACCATGAATTCATGTGAATGATTGCCCCCCATGACTCCTGTGTCCGCATCGACGGGGTAAGACTTGACCCCACATCGATCGAATATGCGAGTGTATGCATCATACATTTTTTGATAGCTGACTAACGCCGCTTCATCTGTCGCATCGAAGCTGTAGGCATCCTTCATTATGAATTCTCTTGCGCGCATTAGGCCAAAGCGAGGCCTTATCTCATCTCTGAATTTGGTTTGAATCTGGTAAAAGTTGAGGGGCAGCTGCCTGTAGGAATTAATCTCATTGGCGGCCATTGTCGCGACCACTTCTTCATGCGTAGGCCCCAGCAACCACTCTCTTCCCTTGCTATCAGAAACCTTGAACAGGACATCTGCTGCCTGTTCATATCGGCCACTGGCGCGCCATATTTCAGGCGGCTGAACGGCAGGCATCAAGACTTCCAGAGCGCCCGCACGATCCATCTCCTCACGTACAATTTTCTCGATATTCTTGAGGACTCTGATCCCGGCGGGTAAAAAAGTATAGAGTCCTCCGGCAAGTTTGCGAACGAGGCCGGCCCTAAGAAGAAGTTGATGTGAGATAATTTCAGCTTCCGCAGGTGCTTCCTTAAGTGTGGGGATGAATGTGTCACTCCAGCGCATGGCTGTAGCTTTACCGGAGGATGGGTGTACGGGCAAAGATTACTTCACTGAATTGCATAAGGCTTGCATGTCGCCGATGCGCACTTCCAAGCGGTCACCGCTTTCTATAGGGGCCACGCCGCTGGGCGTTCCAGTGAGGATGATGTCGCCGGGCAATAAGGTCAAATTCGTGGAAATGAAGCTAACCAGTTGCGCACAGTTGAAAATCATTTGGCTAGTATGGGAATTTTGACGCAATTGGCCATTTTGAAATAGTTGGATTGTGAGGTCCTGGGGGTCAATCTTGGTCTCAATATACGGCCCTAGTGGCGTAAAAGTATCAAAACTCTTGGCTCGCGCCCACTGGCTCTCGCTTTGCTGAATATCCCGATCACTGATATCTTGGGCTGCCGTATAGCCAAAGATGTAACGACCCGCAGCCTGCGGAGAAACATTGCGTATGCGACGCCCAATGACAATTGCCAGTTCCGCCTCAAAATCGTTTCGATGAGTCG
>CAZAIZ010000028.1:2550-10835 GCA_964485275.1 uncultured Pedosphaera sp. | reverse complement strand
TTCCGTGGGTTGCCTTGCCTCCAACAATGATAGCGCGTCCGTGATCCTGCAGGGCTGCAGCCACAATTTCAGAGGCCGAAGCACTCATGTGGCTAACAGCAACAACCAAGGGGCCATCGTAGGTAATGCGGGCGTCAACATCTTTCATGACTCTCTGGCGCCCGCGGTAATCCTTAACCTGGACTACGGGGCCCGTGTTGATAAAGAGACCGGTAAGTTTTATGGCTTCCTGCAGTATTCCTCCTCCATTATAGCGCAGGTCTAGCACGATGCCGTCTACCCCCTCCTTGACAAAACGTTCGATGATTTTCTGGCAGTGTCCCGAGCATTTATCGTAAAATCCCGGCAGTTTGATTACCCCCAACTTTTCCCTATTACCATCGCGTTGGCGCTCAATGATGTAGCCCTTGGCCAGTTGGTCCTCAAGTTTTACCACGTCGCGCGTGATACTGATGGTCTTGCGTTCATCAGAGTCGGCCGGGATGATGGTGAGCTTCACCACGCTTCCCTTTTTTCCACGGATTAAAGAGACAACCTTGTCGAGTTTCATGTCCAGGATGTCGGTTGGGTTTTTGTCGTCCGGGTTTTGTACGGCGATGATTCGATCGTTGGCGTGGATGAGCTTGCTGCGAAAGGCAGGGCCTCCGGGCATGATTCTTACAATTTTTGTATACCCATCATCGGCGGTGAGAACGGCTCCGATACCGGTTAACTTCATATCGATACTGTTAATTTTGAAATTCTCTGCCTCGTGAGGGCTCATGTAATCTGAGTGGGGGTCATATGCACGGGTCAGTGAGCTGAGGTAGGTTTCTAGGATTTCGCCCTGATCATAAGCTTTCATGGTCTTCAGGAGGCGTTCATAACGGCGCTGAATCTTCCCGACAGATTCGGCGACTTTTTTCGGGTCTGGCTTCTTGCCATCTTTACTGTAGGTAAGCCTATCGGCAAGCAGTTCGAATTTGATTCGGCTGGCCCAAAGTTTGTCCGCCTCCTTCTTGTCTTTGGGCCAGGGAAGCTTGTTTCGCATCGGGTTGAATTGTTCGTTCTTGGAGAAATCTATGTCATTCTTGAGGATTATATCGACCTGTTCTTGGCGTTCGGCTAATCGCTCCAGATACCGGCTGAATATCTGCTGGGCGGGGCGGAGGCTGCCAAATTTGACCTGGTCATCAAGGCGATTGCCGTGAATTTTCTCAAATTGATCCACATCAGATTGGAGGAAAATCATATGTCCAAAATCGAGGGCGTTGAGGTAGTTTTTGAGGTGGTATCCTGAAATTTCATCATTCAGCTTGATTTGTCTGTAATGAATCTGACCGATAATTTGTCCAACGGTCTTGGTAATCCGGCTGCTTTGCTCAGGTGTCAGTTCCGCGAGGAGCAAGGTTGCGGAAATTGCCAAGGCAAAAGGGAAAATGAAGCGTCGTTCCATTCCTGAATGTCTGCGTTTTTATGAATTTAGGCAAACCTTATCACCAAAAGTTGTCCGGAAGTTGGGGTATTTCTTCTTTGACCCTCCTTGTATTAACGTTAAAAAAGAGCATGACTTCACGCCGACTTGATTGGGTTATTGAGTGCACTTTGAAAACGATTTACCTGATCTTTCCTGCCTGCCTGATTGTTTGTTTAAGTTGCAGTACTCCCCTTCAAAATGATGAAGGCGGTTTCAGGAGTCTGTTTGATGGGGAGTCCTTAAAGGGGTGGACTTTGCTTAACCCTAAGGGGGGGGGCTTTGGCGTAACCAATCTGGTGGAAAACGGGGTTTCAGTCCCGGTCATTTACTGTGCTAAAGGCGGGGGAGGCTACCTTTTGTCAGAAGAAGAGTACGATGATTTCATCATGAGGTTTCGGTTCAAGCTGACCTACGGAGCTAATAATGGGCTGGCCATAAGGGCCCCAATGCAGGCCGGGAAATTAGCTTATGAGGGCATGGAACTTCAGATCTTGGATAACGCCAATGCTGAGGAAAGATATCAAAAAGAACTAAGGCCCGAGCAGTTTCACGGGGCCCTCTATGATATAGCTCCCCCCAAGGCGTTGAATGCGCTTAAGCCATTGGGCCAATGGAATGAACAGGAGGTTCGTGTGGTCGGACGGCAGATCACTGTTAAATTAAATGGACTTGAGATACTGGATGCCAACTTGAATGACATTAAGAATCCGGTAACTTTACTTAAACATCCGGGGCTTTTACGGAGCAGCGGGCATGTCGGTTTTCTTGGCCATAATGATGAAGTTTATTTTTCGGACATCAGGATCAGGCCCATTGCTCGTGTTCAATTAAATAACAAGGAGCCCGAAGGGTTTCAAAAGCTATTCAATGGAGAGGATCTTGCGGGTTGGAGGGGGCTTCTGGCCAAGCCGAATGATAACCCGGTCAAGCGATCTAAATTAGACCCGAAAATCCGGGTCGATGAAGAGGCTAAAGCCGATCAGTTGATGTTGACGCATTGGCAGGTGGCAGATGGGGAGCTGGTATTTGACGGGAAAGGCGCGAGTTTGACCACGGCTAGGGAAGATTATGCCAATTATGAGTTGTGGGCTGACTGGAAAACGGCATCTAAAGGAGACAGTGGTATTTATTTGCGGGGTAATCCCCAGGTGCAAATTTGGGATCCGCGGGGAACCGATCATCCCAAAGCGTCGGCAGGAAGCGGAGCTCTGTTTAATAATAAGAATGCCTTGAATGAACCCTTGGTTAAGGCAGATCGGATTGCCGGGGATTGGAATCGATTCAAAATCCTGATAATAGAGGACAGGGTTCATGTGTATCTGAACGGGAAACTGGTTGTGAACAATACTCCCATGGAAAATTATTGGGAGAAAGGAAAGCCCTTACCGAGTAACGGGTCCATTGAGCTTCAAGCCCATGGCAGCAAGATGTGGTTTCGTAATATCTATATCCGGGAAATAAAGTGAAAAATGTAACTAGACGTCAATTTTTGGCAGCGACTTCCACGGCTTTGGCCTTTCCCCATGTGGGCCGTGTATTAGGAGCAAACGATAAACTTAACATCGGAGTGGTCGGAGTTTCTGGTCGCGGGGCAAGCAACCTCAAGGGGGTTTCCGGCGAAAACATCGTCGCCTTGTGTGATGTTAGCGCCTCAAATTTAGCCGGTGCCAAAAAACAATTCTCCAGCGCTAAAACCTACTCTGACTTTCGCAAGATGTTGGAGCAAAAGGATCTGGATGCAGTGGTCTGCAGTACGCCTGACCATACACACGCGATTGTGGGTGTTAGCGCACTGAAAAGTGGCAGGCACCTGTATTGTGAGAAGCCTCTTGCCCATACCGTAAGCGAAGTGCGGGCAATGACTGAGGCTGCACGCAAACACAAGCGAACGACTCAAATGGGCAATCAGATTCATTCCGGAACCAATTATCGCCGGGTGGTTGAGCTGGTTCAGGGTGGTGCGATTGGAGATGTTAAGGAAGTCCATGTTTGGTCCAATGCCAGCTATGGTAAAATCAACCTCTCTGCAGATGATGTACCCATCCCCAAAGGGCTCGACTATGATCTGTGGCTTGGGCCGTTGCCTTACAAGTCTTTCAGGAAGGAATACGCACCGTTCCACTGGCGAAATTTCTGGAGTTTTGGCGGTGGCACTCTGGCTGACTTCTGGTGCCACTACGCGGATCTCGCACATTGGGCTCTGGATTTATCCCATCCCTTGACAGTGCATTCCCAGGTAGGGAAAGCCCGTCCTGAAAGAGTGACTTCGACGATGCGCGTTATATACACCTACCCGGCTCGGGGAAAGAACCCGCCGGTAAAATTGACCTGGTATCAGGGGGGGGAGCGCCCCCCCGGCCTGGACCTGAAGCCGAACCAATTTAGGGCGGCAGTGTTGTTTGTGGGCGATAAGGGCCGGCTGATTAGCAACTACGGTCGTCATGAATTGTGGCCGGCTGAACAATTCAAGGATTTCAAGGCCCCTCCCAAGACGATCCCTGACTCGATTGGGCATCATGCCGAATGGATTAAAGCGTGTAAGGAGGGGGGTAAATCAATGACAGACTTCAGTTATTCCGGTCCGTTAAGTGAGTGTGCTCTCTTGGGCATTGTTTCTCATCGTGTGGGAAATAAGAAACTCGATTGGGACTGGAAGAATATGAAGGCGAAAGGTTTACCTGAGGCCGATCGTTATATTCATCATCAATATCGCAGCGGCTGGTCTTTGTAAGGGTAACTTCGGCTCGACAATTCCATTAATTTATCCACAGTATCCCAAGTTGTGTTGGGAGGGGGACTGCTTGGTCGGCCTTGAATAAACTTGATTCATTACGCGCAGTTTTACGTGGTTACGAATCTTGCCTCGTTGCTTATTCTGGCGGGGTAGACTCGGTTTTGTTGGCGGTTGTTGCGCACGAACAATTGGGCAATCAGATGCTTGCAGCGATAGCTGATTCCCCCAGCTTGCCTCGAAGAGAACTCGCTGAGGCGGTGGCTTTGTCCGAGAAATTTGGGTTTCCCTTAAGAATCTTAAAAACTGGAGAGTTTGAGAACGCAGATTATACGGACAATCCAGTTAACAGATGTTACTTCTGTAAGCACGAACTTTTCACGCATCTGGAGCAGTTGGCTATCGAGCGAGCCATGAATGTGATAACCTATGGGGAGAATTTGAGCGATGATGGTGACTGGCGACCGGGTGCTCAGGCGGCAAAAGAACTCAATGTGCGCGCACCTCTTAAGGAGGCTGGTTTATCAAAAGATGAGATTCGTGAAATATCTGTGGAACTTGGATTGCCAACAGCAGAAAAGCCCCAAATGCCCTGTCTGAGTTCCCGGGTTCCCTACGGCCAAGAGGTAACCCCAGAGAAGATCGGGATGATCGAAAGCGCCGAGTATTCACTGCATGATCTGGGCTTTAGGGAAGTTCGGGTCCGTCATCACGAAAAAGGTCCTATTGCCAGTATCGAGGTGTTGCCGCAAGATTTGCCCAGATTAACGGAGGCCGAAACCTTTGAGCGCGTTTCTGCGTCTTTTCTCGAGATAGGGTATGCTGAGATACAGGTTGATCCCCGCGGGTATCGTCGCGGCAGTCTGAATTCTGAAAAAGTGGAATTATAATGGCAGTATTTAAATACACAGCACGTGATGGGAGAGGCAAGCATATGACAGGAACAGTCAATGCAGCCGATCGCAATGTGGCGGTGGAGCAAATTTCTGCCCAAGGATTATTTCCGATCGATGTGACCGAAGATGGCGTGAAGGCATCTTCTAAACCAGTGAAAAGCAGTGTGGTTCTTGCCGGTGATGCTCCACGCCCAAGGCGTCGCTCGAAACCGAAGCTGCGTGATTTGGCTACCTATTCTCGTCAGCTGGCCAACCTTCTCAAGGCTGGCATGCCGTTGACTTCGGCCTTGAGCAGCATGGTTAACCTGGAGACCGGCGGGATTTCCCCGGAGATTAGTCAAAGCCTGCTTCATGATGTACGGGAAGGTCGTAACTTGTCAGCCGCAATGGGGGATTATCCCGAAACGTTTCCCGAGATGTACATTAACCTATTGAAGGCGGGTGAAAGTGCAGGGTCTTTGGTGGGGGTATTGCAACGGTTGGCTGATCACTACGAACGCTTTGCCAAGGTAAGGGAGATGGTTGGGCAGGCACTTATGTATCCTGTCTTTGTATTGGGATTGGGGTTTATGCTGATTTTTGTTTTCATGAGTTTTATACTGCCAAGGTTCATGAAGATTTTTGAAGGAATGAAGGTTACCTTGCCTTTATCGACCCAAATCCTCCAGGGCTTAAGCGATTTTTTTGCTACGTGGTGGTTGTTGGTTTTGGCGGTGCTTGCAATGGCCTTTTTTATTTTGAGGGCTTACCTCAACTCCGCCGCGGGTCGTGAGCGATTGCACGCATGGATTCTGGAGGCTCCCTTAATAAAAAAAATTGCCCGGCCCAATTTATTTGGCCAGTTCGCGCGAACCCTTGGGGCACTTTTACGGAATGGGGTTCCCGTTTTGACTGCCTTGAAGATAACTGAAGGTGTTGTTCAGAACGTAGTTTTACAGGAGGCGATCGCCTTGACTCGTGAAGCGGTTACTGATGGTAAAACGATTGCCCAACCGCTGGCTAAAAGTGGTGTATTTCCAAAGTTGATGGTGGATCTCATTCATATCGGGGAACAAACCGGGGACGTGCCGGCCTCCCTGGAGAATATTGCTGAAACATACGAGAATGAATTGGAGTCTAATTTGCGCACAGTGACCACCATGATTGGGCCAATCCTGATTGTGTTCATCGCCGCGGTGGTGGCATTCATGTTGGTTGGGGTTCTGCAGGCCATGTTTAAGATAACCTCTTCAATCGGCGCCTCATGAAGACCCGTGCATTCACAATCGTTGAGGTGATGGTGGTGCTGGCTATTGGGGCGGTTTTTCTGGGGATAGGCATCCCTGCTTTTCGGGCGCTCATGGGCTACAAGGAAAGAGCCCCCTTGGAACAGGCTATTAGTAATGTGGAGGATATTTGCCGAAAAGCTCGAACAGAAGCTATACTTGGCAAACGGGTGATGGAGGTGTATCTCAATGATGTGGAGGACGTTGTCGCCCTTAGCACCGCGCCTCGAGCGGTTATGGGAATGGATTTGGATACAGGCATGGAAAACCGGCAGACGGAGGCTGGCGAGGAAATCGGGCGCTTCGAGCTGACTGCGGATATGGAAATTATCGCACCACGGAACGATGAGTTTGATGGAGAATTGCGTTTACGTTTTTATCCCAACGGAACGGCTGAAGCGGCTGAAGTGAGGGTGTCTGAAGCCACTGGGGCATACCGTCTCGCCGTGGATCCAGTGACCGGACAAACAATGGTGGAAAATGAGGAGGATCTGTGATGCTGTTCAAATTCAATAGAGGGTCCGGCTTCACACTTCTTGAAGTGTTGATAGCGGTGGCGATTTTTGTGGTTGCCATCGGCTTAATCTTGATTGAGGTCAGTCAGAGCATGCAACTGGTACGCTCGATGCAGGTGCAGAGGCCAGACCTAGGGGCTTTGGCTGGTAAAACCTTGATAGAACTGCCTGCGCCCGATGGCGAGCTGGCTTCAGGGTTATCGAGCCCGGTTGATGAGGATTTTGGTGGTAACGGAGGGGGTGAACTGGCATTATACCCTGATGCGCAATGGCAGCGTGATTTAATGGCTATAGACGCAACCAATGGTCTTTATCAGGCGTCTATCTTGGTCAACGAGATAAATCGTGATGGTACAGAGACAGATTATGAGTTACGTTTCCTCATATTCCGGCCCGATTTGGCCGAAGCGGAATTAAGCGGAGACGCCGGTGCAGCAGGCGGGCCTGGAGGACAATAAATGAAGAAAAGAAAAGCAGCATTCACTTTGGTAGAGATGGTTGTGGCAATGGCAATCTTCTCGCTGATACTTACCTTCGTATACAAATCATTTTTCAGCTTTGCCCAGACCACAAAGGCCAGCACCGAGGCGACGGTTAAAATCCAGCGTCAGCGAATTGCCCTAAAGACCATCGAGGATGCCTTTAGCGGGTTGGTTTATTACGAGCAGAATCAATCCATATACGGTTTTGTGGCCGATACCGAGGATTACGACTATCCAAGCATCAGTTTTGTGTCCCGTGTTCCGCCGGACTTTTTGGGCAATAAGGAATTTGGCTCGGAAAGACTCAGACGTATTACCTTTCAGGTTGAGGATGATGAGGACTATGGCAGGTCGCTTGTGATGTATCAGTCTTCGACCCTGCAGCCAGTGGATCCCCTGGAAGCTGAGGAACCTAGCCGGTGGGTTCTGGGGCAGGATTTGGATACGTTTTTGATGGTGTTCTGGAGTACAATCAACAGCGAGTGGGTTTATGAATGGACCGAGACCAACTCGATCCCGACCCGGATTAAATTTGAAATGGCCTACGTTCGTGCTGATGGAAGTGCTGCTCAGGTTGAGGACATGCAGAAACGAGAGATAGTTATCTTTTCTGAAAGCATAACTAAAAACATGCAAAACCCGACACTTCCGGCGGCAAGAGGTGGTAGTTCGCGTGGGCGAGGGGATAGCAGGGGTTCATCCTCTAGCCGCAGGAAGCCCACTCAAGCCGAAATCGATGCCTACCGCAAGAGGTTGGCCGAAAGAAATAAAGGACGAGACGACAGTAAAGGTAGAGGCGACAGTAGAGGGCGAGGCGATAGCAGAAGTCGGTATACCGATGCACAACGAGCTGAATATCGTAAAAAAATGGCTGAAAGGTATGCACAATACAGAAAAAGCCAAGGAGGGGGTAGTGGTGGCAGGTCTGGAGGCGGCACAT
>CAZAIZ010000028.1:0-2450 GCA_964485275.1 uncultured Pedosphaera sp. | reverse complement strand
CTGGGGGCGGCACATCTGGGGGCGGCACATCTGGGGGCGGCACATCTGGGGGCGGCACATCTGGGGGCGGGCTTACTGGAATTCCTGGGTACAATACAATTAATGATGCGATTATGGAATACGCTGAGTTTAATGATGACAATCCGCCAGAAAACGTGGACCAGTTGGTGGAGGATGGACATCTTACGGAGGTTCCTGATCCTCCTTCGGGAACCATGTGGGTGATAAGCCCAGAAGGGGCTTTAACTTACGAATTTCTGCGGTAACCCCAAAAACAAGGGTTTTATTCGTGATAGCCGATATTAAACGGTTTAACTCTACTGCAAATGTCCCGCGTAAAAATCAGCGTGGAGTTGCGTTGATTGTTGTTTTGGGTTTTGCGTTTATGCTGGGAATGTTCGCTTTCTCCTATTCCTCACTCGTACAGGTGGAGGCAAAGTTGGCCCGGAATGCAGACGCAGGAGCGGAAGTGGATTGGCTTTGTCGTTCAGGCGTGGAAATGGCAAAATATGTTTTGAGCCAGCAAATGGCCGACACCCAACAACCCTACGATTCTCTCAATCAAAGCTGGGCGGGTGGCCCGGGAAGTACAAATGGTTTTAATCCATTGCTGGATAACTTGAACCTGACCAACAGCGCTTGGGGTGAAGGAACGGTTTTGAGTTTACTTTACCCCGAAGAAGACCCGGGCGAGGGTTATCGGTGCTCTATTCAAATCACCGATATGGAACGAAAGTTCAATATTAACAGGGCCGCAGAACGATCCATGGGGCGCTATCCTCTTGAGCAAACTTTCGAAATGATGGGTGTTGATGTATCCCTGATCCCCTATCTGGTTGACGGGATTATTGATTGGCGCGATCAGGACGACGCAGTCGGGGTGAACGGGGCTGAAAGTGAATATTATGAGCCATTGGGTTATTTGGCCAAGAACGGCCCCATTGATGATCTCAGGGAACTTTTGCTGATAAAGAATATTACCCCGGAGATGTATTGGGGTAATGCCAACAACTCGCTTGCCTCAGGCACGGTTCCCACCCTGGTGGAAGAGGAGGAAGAGTCTTTAAACTACGACTATGCCTTGGTGGATTTATTTACGCCTCTTTCTGTGGGTTACATTAACATCAATACAGCACCAGCGGAGGTTTTGCAGCTTGTGCCCCTGCCGGGCAACCCGGCGGTGACAGCCGAGGAGATAGTCAGAGTGAGAGCAGGCTTGGATGGGGTTGATGGTACCTTCGATGATGACCCATATGATAACGTGAATCAATTGCAGTTGGTGCAAGCCTTTGCCGCTTCGCGGGACGCGTTGTCAAATGCCAGTCGCTTCTTTAGTGTCCGGAGCAGTACGTTTGAAATTAAGGTAACGGCTGCAGTGCGGGGCCAGGAAAGGGTGTTGGTGGCTGTAGTTCAGCGCAAAAACCCCAAAGAAATCAAGATACTGTACACCTACTGGGAATCATGACCCATCGGGTGATCTTTGTGACCGGCACCGGCACCGGTTCAGGCAAGACGGTTTTGACGGCCTTGCTACTACAGCATTTAAGATCCCACGGTGTTAATGCTTTGGCAATGAAGCCGGTGTGCACCGGTCCACGGGATGATATTGATCTTCTTCAGTCTCTTCAGGGAAGCGAATTGAGTGATGAATGTATTAATCCGTTCTATTACAGAGTGCCTGCGGCGCCGGTGGTCGCCGCACGTCGTTATAAACGCAAAGTAAATGTCCAAGAGGTCTTGAGGTCTATTTACAAGGTTAAAGAGCATTGCGATATTCTCTTGGTTGAAGGAGCAGGAGGTCTAATGGTTCCCCTTAATGAACAGGGGCATACATGGGCCGATCTTCTCAAGAAATTGAAATGTCCAACCGTAGTTGCCGCATCAAACGAACTTGGAATCATTAATTCCACACTCCTAACGGTGGGGAAATTGAATTCAATTGGCATTTATAATGTGACAGTTTCACTAATTAATTTTGGTAAAATAGAAAAAAAGGATCTTCCAAAACGAACAAATTATGGCGTTTTAAGAAAAAATCTCAATAAAACATCTATATTTGAGGTTCCCAGTATAAATTGTGGGCCGGTTAAAAAAGCTCAAATCGTACAAGGATCAAAAAAAATAGAAAAAATACTTGCCCAAATCCTCAATACAGTGTGAATTGTCGCTTCGCCTTGAGCGCAACGAACCTTTGAAGCAAGGGTTCCTCTTGAAAAGGAAATGGCCTTTCCTCTAATTTAGAAGGAAAGGGTCGTTCTTTTTTTCGTCTTTTTTAAGGTGAAATGAATGTACGGTTTGTAAAACCGGTGTTCTTTGAAAATTGAATTGTGTAACAGCAGAAACCCTCAAACTCTGTTCCTGTTAGAGGATGGAGTTTGAGTTTTAACTCATTGAGAGAACAACTAGCGTTTAATCAGTGATCAAATATCTAACGTTTTTTATACGGAGAG